>JAFSNT010000248.1 GCA_017443295.1 Clostridia bacterium | reverse complement strand
GGCGTCGGCGATGGCGGCGCAGGTGCCCACGTTCAGCACCACCACGTGGGCGGCGATGGGCAGGCCGCCGGAGGGCACCTGACGGCCGGTGATGGCTTCGATCAGCTGTTTTTCACCGCCCTGGGGGTACTTGGTTTTGAGGGGCTGCACCGATATGCCCGCCCGGCCCTGGCAGGCCTGCTGCATGGCGAGGATGGCTTCGGGCTTGTTATCCTCAATGCCGATGACGCCCTTCTGCACGTTCACCGCCCGCATCACGGCCCTAAGGCCGTCCACGATGCGGGTGGAATGCTCTAACATCAGGCGGTAGTCGGCGGTCAGGTGGGTTTCACATTCCGCGCCGTTGACGATGATGGTATCGCAGGTCGCGCCCTGCTGGAAGGTGAGCTTCACATGGGTGGGGAAGGACGCGCCGCCCATGCCGGTGATGCCCGCCGCCTGAATGGCGGGGATCACGGCCTTGGGATCCACCTGCTCCACGCTGCCTAAGGGATGCAGCTCCACCCAGGTATCGGCAAAGTCGTTTTTGATGGTGACGGCCTGCACGTTGCCCGCGCCCAGGGAGGGGATGGAATCAACGGAAACCACCTCGCCGCTGACGCTGGCGTGTACCGGTACGCTCATGAAGCCCTGGGCTTCGCCGATCACCTGGCCGATGTCCACGTGGTCGCCCTTCTTCACGCAGGGCTTGGCGGGCGCGCCGATGTTCATGGCCATGGAAATGACCACGGTGTCGGATACATACTCCCGGACGGGCAAATCGCGGGTAGCGGCTTTGCCCTCGTGCATGTTATGCAGGGGATGTACCCCCCGCTTAAATGTTTTCGTAAGCAATGTCCGTGCCTCCTTCTTCTCGATTTCGCCCGGTCACTGCTGCCCGGCGGAAGATTGGTTGTAAGCGTCGTTAATGGCGATCACGATGGCCTTCACCGCGTAGGCGGGCACATCGCCGATGCCGGCCGCGTAAGCGTCCGGGTCCAGGGGCAGTTCCTGGCCGATCAGCGCCTGATTGAGCTGATCCGCGAACAGGATATCAATATCCTCCGGCTCCAGCTTTTCCACGGGCACCCCGGCGGCGGAGGTATAGATGATCATGTCGTTCAGCTTGCCGCCCTCAAAGCCCGCCAATACGCTGTAGCGGGAGAAGAACATGACGCAGCTGCCATAGCTGGCCCCGGAAGCGGCGCCGGAGACGGCGGCGGCGGGGGTCTGCCCGGATTGGCCGAAGGCCTGGTTCAGGGCGATGGCCACGGCGGAGGCGTAGGGCGTCATCTGGTTGTTGTCAAGGGGCAGGGCCGCGCCCACGAACAGGGCCTGCATGGCTTCCTGCTGGCTGCTGGGAGCGAAGTCCTTTTCACCGCCGATCTGCTTGTCGGAAACGGTCAGGGCGGCCACCTTGCCGCCTGCGAACTGCGCTTCCACCTTCACGGCGGTGAAGAAGCAGATCACTTCGCTGGTGTACCAGCCGTCGCCGTCCGCCGTTGCGGGCAGGATGATGGCGGTGGGTTCCTCCGCGCCGCCGATAATTTCAGGTTCGGCGGCGGCTGCGGCGGGGGCGGGCTTGGTCTTCACCGCGCCGCCCTGGGCGTAATAGGCCGCGTTGACGGCGCTGGCCACCAGGGCCGCTTCGGCGGTTTCCTGATCCTCCACGGACAGGGGCAGGGTGGCGGCCAGGAACAGGCTCTTCATTTCGGCGTCCAAGGCGCTTTCGGCGTATGCCTGATCGGTGCCCGCCGGGCGCTCCATGACCACCAGACCGGCCACAGTATTGGAGACGAAGGAAACCTTCACCTGCAGATCGCTCTTCTGGGTGGTGACGGTGGCGGTATTGCGGATGTCCTTAAAGGCGGGGGCCGCCGCGGCCGTTTCTTCCTTCGCGGGTTCTTCGGCGGGTTCGGTTTCCGCGCCGCCAAGGCTCTTTTCGTAGGCGGCGTTCAGGGCGTCCACCACGGCGGTGCTGGTGAAGGTCGCGCCGGAAATGGCGTCGATGTCGGCCAGGGTCAGGGGCATCTGCTTGCCGATGAACTGGGCCTGGAATTCATCCTCCAGGGCCTTCGCGCCAAAGCCGGGGGTTTCGCTGAAGGAATCGTCGCCGATGCTGATGGAGGTGATCTTGCCCTCCGCGTCAAAGGCGGCGGTGACGGCCACGGGGCCGCCGAAGCCCTGAGCGGAAGCGGTCACGGCGCCGTCGGCCGACGCCTTGGTTTCGGTGGAAACCGGCGCTTCCGTGGCGGCGGGTTCTTCGATCACTTCACCCTTGGAGGCGCTGTAAGCCTTGTTTAGGCCGTTGACGATGGCGGTCTTGGTGAAGGTCGCGCCGGTGAGGGCGTCCACGTCGCCGATCTCCAGCGGCATCTGCTTGCCGATGAAGGGATACTGTTCCTCGGCTTCCAGGGCGCGCGCGCCAAAGCCCTCGGTCTCGGCGAAGCTCTCGTCGCCCACGCCAAGATAGGTGATCTTGCCTTCTTCGTCGAAGGCGGCTTCCACGTACACCGGGCCGGCGAAGCCCTTTTCGGAAGCGCTGAACACGCCCTCGGCAGGCTTTTCAGGCATGGTGGGCGTTTCGGGAACCACGATCTCCGCGCCGCCCGCGATGGCGTAGGCGTTGTTCAGGGCCTTCACCACGGCGGTGGAGGAAATGGTGGCCCCGGCGATCACGTCGATATCGGAAACCTCCAGGGGCATCTGTTTTCCGATGAACTGGATCATGAAGTCCGGCTCGATGACGCCCACGCCGATGTCCTCGGCGAAGCTCTCGTCGCCCACCTTGATGTAGGTAACTTTTCCGGTTCCGTCAAAGGCTGCTTCCACGTATACGGGGCCGCGGAAGCCCTTTTCGGAGGCGCTGAACACGCCGTCGGCGGGCTTCAAGGGCATTTCCACACCGGCAATGCCCAGCACGTCGGCCTTGACGTATTTTACGATGTCGTTCACGCCGTTGACCACGGCGGTGGTGGTGATGGTGGCGCTGGTCAATGCGTCCACCGTGCTTTCCGTCGCGGTGCCGCCGGCCTTGATGTAGCTGATGGGGTACACCTTTCCGGCAAACTGGTCGGTAAAGGCAGGCTCCTTGGAGCGCGCGCCCAAGCCGGCCGTTTCGGAGAAGCTGGAACCACCCACGGAAATGCCGCCGATGGTGAAGGAATCAGGCGCGCCGGTGGTATCCACGCCCGCGATCACTTCGACCTTGCCGCCGAAGCCGTTCACCGTTTTCTGGGCCACGTAGCCCACGGCGTTTCCGTCCTTGAGCCCGGCGTAGGCCCAATCCACCGACGCGCCTTCGTTCAGCGTCAGTTCTTCAAAGCTGTCCGCATTGGGCAGCGCCGCCTTGCGGGCGTTGTCCGCCGCCAGCAGCGCCTGTTCCTCAATGGGTTTTTCGGTCAGGGCGTAGGTACCGCCCAGGGCGAGGCCTGCTGCCAAAGTGATGATCAGCAGCACGGCCCAACCAGGAAGCTGTTTCTTCACGTGGTTCCGTCCTCCTTAGCGCTGTTTCCCGGAAGGAAAGGGAAACACAGTTTTCTTTATCCCCGGCAAGCCGGGAAAAGGGCCAACCCTGACCCTGGGATAACGATGGGTGGAAAAGGTAGGAAGTAGGAGGTAGGAGGTAGGAAGTTTATAGGGTTCGCGTCAGGGAGTCAAGACAAAAACCTCCTACCTCCTACTTTCTACCTCCTACCTCTGCTAAATGTCCGGCGCGTTGGGGTCCGGCGTATGGCTGGGCACCACCAGCTCCAGATCCACGTTGTTGGGCAGGCACAGCACGGAGGCCCCCAAAATGCGCTGCTGGTAATTGTCGATGGTCACCTCGCCCTGCTGCACGCAAAGCTGGTTATCGCAGGTGGAGGAGGCCATGTAAAAGCCCTTATCCGTCACGTGGATCACGTTCACCTTGCCGTTGCCCTGATCCACCGTCACGTCCCCTTCTTCGCCCACGGCGTAAATGCCGGAGATGCGGCCGTTGACGATGATGTACAGGTACGCTTCGGCTTCCGGCGCTTTTTTCGGCGCTTCATCCGTCGTTTTTTCCGCCTCTTTTTCCGGCGTTTGTTCTTCCTCGGGGGAGGCGGTTGGCGCGGGGGAGGCTTGGGCAAGCTGCTCGATCTGCTGGTTGATTTCTTCCTGGCTGCGTTCCGCGCCGGGGTTCAGAAAGCGCGCGGCGAGAATCAGCCCAAGCGCCGCAAGGAGCATCGCGCCGATGACCAGGGCGTTTTTCATTCCCGGCTTCATTGCGCGCCTCCCGCGTTTTTCAGCGACCTTAAATACTGTCCCATGCCGGAGGAAGCCTGCTCCGTGCCATCCGGCAGCATCCACAGGGCTTCCACGCCGTCCATGCCTTCAATGAGCTTGAGGCCGTCCTCCAGGGACAGCACGAACAGGGTGGTGCTTAAAAAGTCCGCCAGGGTGGAGCTTTCGCAGATGATGGTCACGGAAATCATTTTGGTGGAGGGGAACAGGGTTTCCGGGTCGATGATGTGGTGGTAGCGCTGCCCGTCCACCACGTAATAGCGCCAGTAATCGCCGCTGGTGACCACGGTGAGATCATGAATGTCCACGATATCCCGGTACATCAGCCCCCCGCCGTTTTCGTCGGGCCTTGGGTCTTCCACGCCCACGGCCCAGTTGGCGCGGCCGTCCAGGGGCGGGTCTCCGGCGTACACGTTGCCGCCCAGGCTAATGAGGAAGGAGGGCATATGCTCCTTGAGATAAGGCAGCACCGCGTCCGCCGCCCAGCCCTTGGCCACCGCCCCCACGTCCAAAGTGATTTGGGGATCGGCGAAGAACACGGTCTGTTTTTCGGCGTCGAGGATCACATTGTCAAAATCCGTATGCGCGCTGGCGGCCAGGAGCGCCTCCGCGGGCGGCAGCTGGGCTTTTTCGGGATCGGCAAGCCCCGCTTCCCGGTATTCGTGCCAGATGGACAGTACCGCGCCCATGGCGATGTTGGTGCCGCGCAGGCCCTTGTCCCACTGCTCCTTGCACCAGGAGATCAGGGAAAACAGCTCCTCGGGGATTTCCACGGGGCCTTCCGCCGCGTGGCGGTTCACGTAATACAGATTATTCAGCCCTTCGTAGCCGTTGTAAGCGTCAAAAATCTGATCGAAGCGCCGCAGCAGGGCCAGGGTATCCTCGTAAGCCTGGGAAAAATCCGCCTCGGTGCGGGTATAGCCCATCAGGGTGATTTCCGTATTGAAAATATCCAAGGCGCGGCGGGAATACTTGGTATAGGGGGGTTCGGAAAGACCGGCGGGGACGAGCGCCAAAGCAGCCAAAAGCAGCGCCAGCACAAAACAGAAAAAGGATTTGAATTTCAGCTTCATGGGACCCTCGCTTTCCACGGGTTTTCGGGAACAAACGCCCAAAAATGAGGCGATTTTTTCTTCTTGTATTATAACAAAGAGTAAACAAGTACACAAGATTTTTTTTCGCACAAATAAAACCAATTTTCAGAAACAAATACTTAACAGAATCGGCACAGAATTGTATTATTTCAGAAATGGATTCGGCCCTGTTTTGCCCAAAGCGGGCTTGTGTATTCCCGCCGATTCGTGTATACTAAACGCGTTGCTGTGATCCGGTATTTTAATTTGTAGAAAACCGTGCGGGCCGCTGCCCGCCGGAAACGAGGCGAACATGGGGCTGCTGATTTTTTTATTTTGGATTGCCCTGAACGGGAAGCTGACCTGGGAAATCGCTGGCATCGGCGCGGCGGTGACTGCCGCCGCCTTCCTGTTTGTGTGTAAGGGCTGCGATTGGTCGCTGAAAAAGGAAGGGCGGCTGTATGTCGCCGCGCCGAAGATCGTCGACTATGTTTTCACGGTGATTTGGGAAATCGTGAAGGCGAATTTGGCCATGTGCTGCCTGGTGTATGGGGGCAAGCCCGATCCCCGGGTGCGCACTGTCCGCACGAAGCTGAAAACGCGCCTGGCGCGCATGGCTCTTTCCAACGCCATCACTCTGACCCCCGGCACCATCACCTTAGCCTGCGAGGGGGACGAACTGACCGTTCACTGCCTGACCCCCGCCCTGGCCGAGGGGCTGGATCATCTCATTTTTGAAACCAAGCTGGAAAGAATCGAGGCGACGCTCCTTGGATAACGTGTATACGCTGCTTTTGTATATCGCCATGGGCGTGCTGGGGCTGTGCCTGTTCGTGTGCCTGTTCCGTGCCTTCCGGGGGCCGACGCCCGCCGACCGGGTGATCGCCGTGAACATGACGGGCACCATCGTGATCACCCTGATCCTGTTTCTTTCCCTGCTGCTCAAGGAAGGCTATCTGGTGGATATCGCCCTGATCTACGCCATGCTTTCCTTCCTGGCCGTGGTGCTGCTGTGCCGCATTTCCATCGGCGTACACAGGGCCGGAAAGGAAAAGGAGGAAAAGAAGGATGCTTGAATTTCTGCGGCTTTTCCTGTTCGCCGCCCTGCTGCTGGCGGGATTGATCATTCAATTGACGGCGGTTTTCGGCGTGAACCGGTTCCGCTTTGCCGTGAACCGCATGCACCCGGCGGGCATGGCGGACACCCTGGGCCTTTTGCTCATGGCCCTTTCCGCCGTGGTGTATTCGGGGTTTGACTGGATCACCCTGAAAATCCTGCTGGTGGTGGCGCTTTTCTGGATCACCAGCCCGGTGTGCAGCCACCTGATCGGCAGGCTGGTGCGGGAAACGGATGAAGAACACTTTGAAGCGGAGGCGAAGGAATGGAAAGCCTGAACGTGATCCTGCTTTTGTTCATCATCGTCTGCGCCGTGGCGGTGGCCGTCACCCGGAATCTTTTGTCCGCTGTGATCATCTTCATGGCCCAGGGGCTGGTGCTTTCGGTGGTGTGGATTTTGCTGCGCTCCCCCGATTTAGCCATCACGGAGGCTGCCGTGGGCGCGGGCATTTCGTCTATTCTCATGTTCGCCGCCCTGAAAAAGATCCGGGCCATCGGCGGGAAGGAGGAACAGGCGGATGAAAAAGAAAAATGACGCCTTTTCCCGCCTGCTGGACTGGCTGGAAAACGGGGATCAGGCCCTGGACGCCGAAATGGAGGACAGCCTTTCGGAGCCGGACGGGGCGGAACCGGCAAAGCGCCAAAAAAGGAAGAAGAAAGCCGAAAAGCGGAAAACCGTTTCCAAGGATATTGCCGCCTCCCGCCGCGCCTACGCGGACAGCTGGTGGTACAGGACCTGCGCGGTGATCATCTGCCTGTCGCTGATCGGCCTGCTGCTGTTTACCGCCGTGCGGCTGCCCGAATTCGGCACCGCCGACACGCTGATCGACAGCGAGCTGACGGAATTTTACGTGGAGCATACCCTCGAAGAAACCGGCGCGGTGAACATCGTCACCGGCATCATCCTGGATTACCGCGGCTTCGATACCTTGGGCGAAAGCCACGTGCTGTTCATCGCCGTGTGTACGGTGCTGCTGATGCTCAGCGTGCGGGGCGAAAAAAACGAAGCGCTGCGCCTGAAAGTCAACGAATACGAACGGCACTTCGAGCCGGGGGACGATCTGATCCTCCAGTCCGCCGCCCGCATCCTGTCGCCGCTGACGCTGGTGTTCGGCCTGTATATCATTTTCAACGGCCATTTGTCCCCGGGCGGCGGCTTCTCCGGCGGGGCCATTTTGGGCGCGGGGTTGATCCTGTACCAAAACGCCTTCGGCTATGAGAAAACCGAGCGGTTCTTTACCTATAAAACCTTCCGCTGGGTTTCGGTATGCGCCCTGCTGTTTTACTCCGCCGCCAAGGGCTACCATTTCTTTACCGGGGCCAATCATATCGAAAACGGCATTTCTCCCGGCGTGGCGGGCAATATTCTGTCCGCCGGGCTGCTGCTGCCGCTGAATATTGCGGTGGGCTGTGTGGTGGCCTGCACCATGTACGCCCTGTACACCATGTTCAGAAAGGGGGAGTTCTGATGGAAAAGCTGATATACGAGCATCTGGACGAAGTGACTGCCCTGGTGCTGTTCGGCGTGGGCTTCACCCTGCTGATGGTGGACAAGAATCTGATCAAAAAGATCATCGGCTTTTCCATGATGGACAGCGGCATTTATCTGTTTTTAGCCTCCTACGGCTACATCGAAAACCGCCTCGCGCCTATTTATGTGGATGGCATTACCGACCCTGCCGCTTACGTGAACCCCCTGCCCGCCGGGCTGGTGCTGACGGGCATCGTGGTGGGCGTCAGCGTGACGGCGGTGATGCTGGGCCTGACGGTGCGCCTGTATCAGCGCTACCGCACGCTTGATATGGATGAAATCGCCGAACGGATTCGGGGAGAGGGGAAATGACCATGACGTGGTGGCAAAATCTTCCCCTGTTTCTGATCCTGTGCCCGCTGATGTGCGCGGCCATCTGCTCGGCGCTGAAGGGCAAGGCGGCCTGCGTGGTGATCACCGCCCTGTCCGCCCTGGAATGCGCTGGCATGGGCGTCCTGCTGTACTTTACGGCGGCGAAAAATGAGAGCTTCGTTTACGCCATGGGCGAGATCGGCGCGCCCTTCGGCAACGAACTGCGCATAGGTCCCCTGGAAGCCCTGACGGGGCTTGCCTTTTCCCTGGTGCTGCTCACCGCCACTTTGGGCGGCTGGCGAAGGCTTACCCAGGACGTGGCCCCCAACCGCATGAACCTGTACGGCTCCGTCACTTGCCTGCTCACCTCCGCCATGGCGGCCATGGTGTTTACCAACGACCTGTTCACCGCCTATGTGTTCATCGAAATTTCCACCATCGCCTCCTGCGCCCTGATCGGGGCCAGCAACAAGGGCAAAACCCTGTTTTCCGCCGCCCGGTACATGATCATGAATTTGATGGGCAGCGGCCTGTTCCTGCTGGGCCTTTCCATGCTGTACTGCGTAACGGGGCATCTGCTGTTTCCCCAACTGGGCGCGGCGGTGCGGGGCCTGCTGGAGGGGGATCGTTATGCCGTCCCCCTGTATATGTCCTTCCTGCTGATGACGCTGGGCATCGCCATCAAAAGCGCCCTGTACCCCTTCCACACCTGGCTGCCCGACGCTTACGGCAACGCCACCGCCACGTCCAGCGCGGTGCTTTCTTCCCTGGTTTCCAAGCTGTATATCTTTTTGCTCATCAAAATTTTCCTGCGCGCGGCGGGCTGGGAGGTATTCGCCCGCAGGATCGAGGACGTGCTGCTGCTCTACGCGGCGGCGGGCATGGTCATGGGTTCCGTCCACGCCATCCGGCAGCGCCATTTGACCCGCATGGTGGCCTATTCCTCGGTGGCGCAGATCGGCTATATTTTCATGGGCATTTCCTTGGGCACGGAGGCGGGCATGGCGGCGGCTGTGTATCACATTCTGGCCCATTCCGCCGCAAAAGCCATGCTGTTCTTATCCGCCAACCGCCTCCGGGAAGCCTCGGGGGATGAAGATACCTTCGCCGCCCTGCGGGGAAGCGCCCTGCGCGCGCCGCTGGCGGGGCTGGCCTTTACGGTGGGCGCGTGTTCCCTGGTGGGCATTCCGGGCTTAGGCGGCTTTGCCAGCAAGATTTATTTGGCCAGCGCCGGCGTGGAAGCGGGGGGCCTGCGCATGGCCATCGTGCTGGCCGCTTTGGCGGTAAGCACCCTGCTGAACGTGGCGTACATGCTGCGCAGTCTGCTGACGATTTACCGCAAAAAGGAAGAAACAGACCAAAGTATGTTTTCCAAAGACGGCCTCTTTGCCGTCGCCGTGATCGCGCTCATGGCGCTTAATCTGCTGCTGGGCCTGCTGGGCGGGCCGATCCTGCAATTGATCGAACAGGGCATCCGTTTGTTTGCCTGATTGGAACGGGAGGATTTTTTATGAAGGCCTTATTGCTGGTTTTGACCGTACTGCTGCCCATCGTGCTGGCGCTGGTGTGGCGCTTCCGGCGTTTGGAGGGGAAAAGCCTGAACAGGGCCACCCTCTGCACTGTCTGCGCCGGGGCATGCCTTGCGGCGCTTTCCGCCCTGCTGCCCCTGGAGGGGGAAATCTCCCTGCGCTGGACGGACATGCTCACCCTGTCCCTGCGGGTGGACGGGGTCAGCAGGGTGTGGCTTTTGCTCATCGCCGTGATTTGGCCTGGCGTTGCGCTGTACGCCACGGAATACTTGGAACACGACCCGAACCCCGGCCGGTTCTTCCTCTTTTATACCGTTACCCAGGGCATCCTGCACGGGCTGGCCATGAGCGGCAATCTGGTCACCTTCTATATGTTCTATGAGGCCATGACCCTGCTCACCGTGCCGCTTGTTTTGCACAACATGGACAAGGAAGCGGTGGCCGCCTCCATCAAGTATCTGATTTATTCGGTGATCGGCGCTTCCGCCGCCCTGATCGGTATTTTCTTCGTAGGCGCTGTGGGCGGCACCGGCGATTTCGCCGCCGGGCCTTTAACGGCTGAACAGTTGGCGGGCAGGGAAGGGCTGGCCATGGGCATTTTCATGGCCATGCTGGTGGGCTTCGGTGTGAAGGCCGGTATGTTCCCCATGCACGGCTGGCTGCCCACCGCCCACCCGGTGGCCCCGGCCCCGGCCAGCGCGGTGCTGTCCGGCGTCATCACCAAAATGGGCGTGCTGGGCGTGATTCGGGTGCTGTATTCCATCGCCGGGGTGGAGCGTCTGCGGGGCACCTGGGTGCAGATGGCGCTGCTGGGCCTGACCACGCTGACCATCCTCATGGGTTCCCTGCTGGCCCTCAAGGAAAAGAAGCTCAAAAAGCGGCTGGCTTATTCCTCCGTGTCCCAGGTTTCCTACGTGCTGTTCGGCCTGTTTACCATGACGGAAATCGGCTTCGTGGGGGCCGTGCTGCACGTGCTGTTCCATTCCCTCATGAAGAACACCCTGTTCATGTCGGCGGGTTCCATCATCCATAAGACCGAAAAAACGCTGGTCACCGAAATGGACGGCTTGGGCCGCCGCATGCCCTGGACGTATGCATTCTTTACCGTGGCTTCCTTAGGCCTGGTGGGTATTCCGCCCACCGGCGGCTTCATCAGCAAATGGAATTTGGCCCAGGGCGCGCTGGCGACCGGCCTTTCTGTCAGCTGGATCGGCCCCACGGTGCTGCTGATTTCCGCCATCCTGACGGCGGCTTACCTATTCACGGTGGTCATCAAGGGCTGCTTCCCCGGGGAGGACGTAAAGCCCGAACCGAATTGCGAGGCGGGCCTCCCCATGCTGGCCCCCATGGCCGTTTTCGCGGCGCTGATCGTGCTGCTGGGCGTGTTCTCCGGTCCCATCATTTCCTATCTGGAAACCCTTGCTTCCACGCTGCTGTAAGGAGTCGTCGTCATGCTGCTGTTGATTTGCGGGCTGCTGCCGGTGGTTCTCGGCGGGCTGCTGCCCTTCCTGCGGATAAAAAGCCGGAACGCGCGCATGGCCTACGCCCTGCTTTCCTCCTGCGCCGTTTCCGCGTTTTTGCTGTACCTGATCTTGACGGATCGGGGGAAAAAGGCGCTGGAGCTGATCCGGTTTTCGGATGCTTTTCGCTTTTCCCTGCGCCTGGACGGGGCTGGGAAGGTCTATTTGACCGTGGCGGCGGTGCTGTGGCCCCTGGCGGTGCTGTATGCCATCGAGTATATGCGCCACGAGGAACGGGAGGGCAATTTCTTTGCCTGGTTTATCGTGACTTACGGCGCGGCTATCCTGCTGGGCGCGGCGGACAACCTGTTCACCCTGTACATCGGCTATGAGTTTCTGACCCTGTGTACCGTGCCCCTGGTGTGGCATAAGCGGGACGAGGAATCCACCCGGGCGGCGCTGAAATACATGCTGTATCTGATCGGCGGGGCCGCCCTGGGCTTCGCGGCCATGGCAGGGCTTTCCGGCTATGGACTGGGAGCGTTCCATCCTTTGACCACTGTCCAGAATCCGGACACGGTCTGGTTCCGGGCGCTGTGCCTGATGGGCTTCTTGGGCTTTGGGGTCAAGGCGGCGGTGCTGCCCCTGTGCCATTGGCTGCCCACCGCCTCCGTGGCCCCCACGCCTGTGACGGCCCTGCTGCACGCCGTGGCCGTGGTGAACGCGGGCGTGTTCGCGGTGCTGCGCTTCCTGTATGATGTGATCTCGCCCGCCAGCCTGCGGGGTACCTGGGTGCAAACGGCGATGCTGTCCCTCTGCGCCGCCACCATCGTGTACGCGGCGGTCATGGCCGTGCGGGAACAGCACGTGAAGCGCCGTTTGGCCTGGAGTACGGTGAGCAATCTGAGCTATATGCTGCTGGGCCTGAGTCTTCTGACCGAGCAGGGCATGGCGGCGGGGCTTGCCCATTTGGTGTTCCACAGCCTGACCAAAATCATCCTGTTCTTCTGCGTGGGCGCGGTGCAGGTGCAGACCGGCCGCACCCAAGTGCGGGAAATGCAGGGCTTGGGCCGGAAAATGCCCGTGGTGTTTCTGAGCTTTGTGCTGGCGGGCGTATCGCTCCTCGGCGTGCCGCCTCTGCCGGGCTTTGTGAGCAAGTACGCCCTGGTGACCGCTGCCTTTGAGCAGGGAAGCCCCCTGGCGATTTGCGGCGCGGTGGCGATCCTGATCGCGGCGGTGCTGACGGTGATTTACGTTTTCACCGTGGCTTACCCGGCCTTCTTCATGAAGCTGCAATTAACGGCGGGGGAGACCGAACCCCGCGATCCCGGCCCCTGCATGAAAACCGTTTTCGCGCTTTTGGCGGCGCTGCTGGTCTGCGCGGGCATTTTTGCCGGGCCGGTGACGCGGTACCTGACGAACCTGGCGGGAGGGGTGATCCGATGATCATCGTAATCATGCTGCTGCTTCCCGTGGTCGGCGCGGTGATCGCGCCCCTTTCCGGGATCAAAAAGGGCGCGGTGCGGGAATTGTTTCTGCGCCTGTTTACCTTAGCGGAATTGGCCCTGGCCGGATGGCTGTTTTACCGGGTGTGGAACGGGGAGGAAATCGTTCTTTCCGCCCCCGGCATGATCGGGCTGGGGCTGAGCTTCCGGGTAGATGTGTTTCGCGCGCTTTATACCCTGCTGGCCTGCTTCATGTGGGCCATGGCGTGCCAGTTTTCCCTGCAATACTTCGCGGGCCACGGCGCCCATTTGGGGCGCTACGCCTGCTTCACCCTGCTGACGCTCTGCGGCGTGGTGGGGGTGTTCCTGTCCGACGATTTATATACCACCTTCGTGTTCTTTGAAATCATGTCCATCGCCTCCTACCCCTGGGTGGCCCACGAGGAAACGCCGGGGGCCATGCGGGCGGCCCAAACCTATTTGGGCGTGTCCGTGGCCTGCGGCATGGTGACGCTCATGGGCATGTTCCTGTGCTGGAGGGAAACGGGCAGCCTGTCCTTTGACGCGCTCCGGGAAAACGGGGAAAACGCGAAACTGATCCTGCCCTCCTGCCTCATGCTGGTGGGCTACTGCGCCAAGGCGGGCATGCTGCCTTTGCATATCTGGCTGCCCAAGGCCCATCCCGTGGCCCCGGCCCCGGCCAGCGCCCTGCTTTCCGGCATGCTGACCAAAACGGGCCTGTTCGGGGTCATCGCCATCGGCATGAACCTGATGGGGGAGAATCATGTATTCGGCCACGTGATGCTTGGCCTGGGCCTTGCCACCATGACCCTGGGCGCGGTGCTGGCGGTGTTCTCGGTGAATTTGAAGCGCACCCTGGCCTGCTCGTCCCTCTCCCAAATCGGGTATATCACCGTGGGCCTTTCCTGCGCCATGCTGCTGGGCCATCATGGGGCGCTGGCGGCGTCGGGCACGGTGGGGCATATGGTGAACCACTCCCTGCTGAAGCTGTGCCTGTTCCTGTGCGCGGGCGCGGTGTACATGAAAGCCCACACCCTGGATTTAACGGCCCTGCGGGGCTATGGCCGGGGAAAATGGCTGCTGCATATGGTGTTCCTGATCGGCGCTTTGGGCCTCATGGGTGTGCCGGGCCTCAACGGCTACACCAGCAAAACCATGATCCACGAAGGGCTGGTGGAGCTGGCGGAGGAAATCGAAGGGTTTTCCATTTACAGATTATGCGAATGGATTTTCCTCTTCGCGGCGGGCCTGACCACGGCCTATATGCTGAAGCTCTATATCTGCCTGTTCTGGCAGAAAAACCCGGACGAACACAAGCAAGCCCATTATGACGAAATGACGGGCCGCGACCTCACCTTCCGTTCCGCTTTGGTGCTTGTATTGACGGTGATCCCCCTGCTGCTGATCGGCCTTTTCCCCAATCAGGCGCTATTGCCCCTGACCAATTTGAGCGCCTCCTTCCTGAACCGGCCCGCCATGAGCCACGAGGTGGCCTTCTTCTCGGTTACGAATCTCATCGGCGGCGGCATCAGCCTCTTGATCGGCGTGACGGTGTATCTGTTCTATGTCCGCAAGCGCCTGTATACGGAAAAGGAAGGGTATCTGAACCGCTGGCCGAAGTGGCTGGATCTGGAAGAGCTTTTCTACCGCCCGGTCTTCACCCGCTTTCTGCCCTGGCTGGGCTGCACCGCGGCTTCCTTCTTAGACGGCATCCCCAACAGCAAATTGGTGATGGTGTGGATCCCCAAGGGTGTTTCCGCTGTGTTCGGCTTCCTGGATCACGCGCCGGACAGCAAGCTCATAAAGGAATGGATTCCCAAGGGCGTTTCCTGGTTTTTCGGCTTTCTGGATCATTTGCCGGAATCGAAGCTCTTTTCCAAGGTGCTGCCGGGAATCTGCGTGGCCCTGGTACGGGTCTTCGACGAATTGGTGGATCACGTGATGCTGCTCATCAAAGAACTGTTCCTCACCAACCGGGAAGAGCTGACCCGCACCCGGAACCGCAGCGTGTTTTCCCATTTGGCCTGGGCCGCGGCGGAGGGCCTGCATAAGATCGGCCTTTTGCCGCAAAAGTATATCCGCCGCAAATCCCCGGATGATCTGCGCTATGGCACGTACCTGACCAACGCCATTTCCTTCGGATTGCTGTTGGGCGGGGCGGGCATCGTGGCGGCCATATTATACGTGTTTATCCGCATGGGCGTGTAAGAAGCTCTTGACCGGGGGACAGAGAAAGCATATAATGGGAGACAGGAAGAGGTGAAAACATGCGTTGGCTGAATGATTTGGAGCGCCGGATCGGGCGGCATTATATACCCAACCTGATGAAATACCTGACGCTGGCGATGTTAGGCGTCTTTATCCTGGAATACCTGCCGCTGCCCAAAAGTGCCGCGTATCTGCTGTACTTTGACCGGGCGCTGATCCTGCGCGGCGAAATCTGGCGCGTCATCACGTTCATTTTCCTGCCGCCCACCGGGAGCCTGTTTTTCATCCTGCTCAGCCTGTATTTCTACTATTTCTTAGGCACCAGCCTGGAAAGTCACTTTGGCGGGGCGCGGTTCAACATCTATTACGGCATCGGCATTTTGGGCAGCATCGCGGCGGGCTTCCTGACGGGAAGCGCCACCAATTCCTACCTGAACACCTCGCTGCTGCTGGCCTTCGCGGTGCTGTACCCGGATATGGAATTCATGCTGTTTTTCTTCCTGCCGGTGAAGGTGCGCTGGATCGGCTGGGCCTGGGGCCTGTACCTGATCTATCAGCTGATCGTGGCGCCCTGGCAGTATAAGGTGGCCCTGTTGCTTTCCTTCCTGCCCTTTATCCTGTTCTTCGGGAAAAAGGCGTGGCTGCAATTGCAGATGGACGGACGCAGGCTGCTGCGCTGGATCAATATCAATTTGAGAAAATAGCAAAAGGAGAAAAGACCATGGAAAGGACACGCGCGGTAATTTTGGCGGCAGGAAAGGGTTCCCGCTTGCAGAGCGAACAGGCGGATATCCCCAAGGCCCTGCGGAAGGTGGGCGACAAAACCCTGATCGAACACGTGCTGGACGGCATCAGCTTCGTCAAGCCCGAGGATATCACCATCGTGATCGGCGTGCTGGGGGAGAAGATTCAGGCGTATTTAGGCGATAAGTACAATTACGCCTGGCAGAAGGAGCAGAAGGGCACCGCCCACGCCATGCTCTGCGCCGAACCCACGGCCTCCGGCTTCGACGGGCCGGTGCTGTGCCTGTACTGCGATATGCCCCTGCTTTCCCAGGCCACCTACAGCCGCATGGTGGGGGAGCATGTGGAGCAGGGCGCGGCCAATACCCTGCTGGCCGCCAAAATCCACCCCATTCCCGCCTTTGGCCGGCTGATCCGGAACGAAAAAGGGGAAGTTGTGGACATCGTGGAGCAGAGCGCCTGCACGGAGGAACAGAAGCTCATCGACGAAGTGAACGTGGGCATTCAGGTGATGCGGGGCGACATTATGTGGGACGCCCTGAAAAAGGTGCAGAACAACAATCCCAAGCATGAATATTACCTGACCGGCGTGGTGAAGGTCATCCACGATATGGGCCTCAAAAACCATGCCGTGGTCACCGGCGACACCCCGGAATACTGGGGCGTGAATACCATGGAAGAACTGGAAAAGGTGGAAAAGTACCTGAAAACCGGTAAAGCGTAATTTTTTACGGGAAAAAAAGCTGAAAATGCCCGTAAAACTGGAAAAAATTTTCTAAAAAAGGTATACAAGCGCGAAAAGCTGTGCTATAATAGCCCCCGTAGACCAAGCCAATGGATCTGGATTTCAGGTGTTCTCCCGGTTTGATTCATCGTCAGCAGACGGATGCGTAGAGCCTTAGCGAACTACTGAACGTATCACGCGGTTTGGCGATAACAAATCAGGAGGTTTTACCACCATGTATCAGGACAAGACCCTCACCTG
>JAFSNT010000247.1 GCA_017443295.1 Clostridia bacterium | reverse complement strand
CTCTCGCTCCGTGATGCTCAGGATGACAGCCAAGGGGTACTGTTATAAGCAACATACGCAGGGCCAAACAACAGAAGCAACCCCCTAACACTGTCATCCTGAGCGGCGTGGAGCGGGCGCGAAACGCCGAGCAAAGGATCATTCCTCCAAAAATGCAATTACCCTGTGCGGTTCAAAACTGCACAGGGGAATCGTTTTATCCGGCCCAACCGGGGCGTGACGGACGGTTTACATGGGTTCTTCCTGCTTCTCGATGGGGAACACGCCGTTATTGACGATGCCGCTCAGGGTGGTGCTGGGGAAAGCGACGGTGACGGTTTCGCCGTTGGACAGGGTGATTTCCAGGGTGCCCTTGCCGTCCTCGCCTACGGTCACTTCGGTTTCCACGCCGTCCGCGTTGGTCAGGATCAGCTTGCCGTCCTCAACCCGGAAATTGAAATACTCCTTCACGCCGTTCAGCGTCACCACGCACCGGCGGGTGGAAACGAAGGTGATATTGCCCTCGCCCTCGCCGCTGGTGGGAATGCTGATGTACCTGGAACCCTTGATAAAGAACGATAGGCCGCAGCCGTAACAGAAATACACGCTGCCATTCACTTCATCAGTATATACGTACACAGTTTTGGTAGACCCGCAATGGGTACACTTCGCCCCGTCCGGCGCGGCGGTGTTGGCCAGCGCGGCGGTGGCGGACAGGATCAGGGTCAGGGCCAGCAGGGCGGCCAGGATGGTGCGAAGGTTCTTTTTCATGGAAAAATTCTCCTCTCGATCGCGCTGGGAGCGCGTTTTTTCCATTTTACCACACCCCTTCCCCAAAAAATCAAGAAGGAAATGCCGTTTTTTGAAAAAAAGAACGACATTTCCTTCCCAAAAGTACAAGGGACGATTCGAGACCGCTGTGCATTTCTGCCGATCAGCTTGCGCTGGGTTCTTCGGGGATCAGCCGGGGGCGCTTGGCCCGGTGAGTGAGCCGCGCGGGGGCTTCGCCCAATTCCAGGGTGGGCTTTTCGCCGTCGGTGATCACGGCCTTGGTGATGACGCAGCGGCGCACGTCCTTGCGGCCCGGCAGCTCAAAGAGCGTATCCAGCATGGCGTTTTCGATGATGGAGCGCAGACCCCGCGCGCCGCTTTTCCGTTCGATGGCCTTGTGGGCGATGGCTTTCAGGGCGTCGTCCTCAAATTCCAGCTCCGCGCCGTCCAGCTCCACCAGCTTCTGGTACTGCTTCACCAGGGCGTTCCGCGGCTCTTTCAGGATGCGCACCAGGGCGTCTTCGTCCAGGGCGTCCAGGGTCACGTTCACGGGCAGGCGGCCGATGAATTCGGGGATCAGGCCGAATTTCAGCAGGTCTTCGGGCCGCAGCTCCCGCAGGGTGTCGCCCACGTTCTGCTGCAGCTTCCCCTTGGGGTCGGCCCCGAAGCCTAAGGCCTTTTTGCCGATGCGCTGCTCGATGATCCGGGAAAGGCCGTCGAAGGCCCCGCCGCAGATGAACAGGATGTTGGTGGTGTCGATTTGCAGACATTCCTGATGGGGATGCTTGCGCCCGCCCTGGGGCGGCACGTTGGCGAGCGTCCCTTCTAAGATTTTCAGCAGGGCCTGCTGCACGCCTTCGCCGCTCACGTCCCGGGTGATGGACACGTTTTCGCCCTTCCGGGCGATCTTGTCGATTTCGTCGATGTAGATGATGCCGCGCTGGGCCGCCTGGATATCGTTGCCCGCCGCCTGGATGAGGCGAAGCAGAATATTTTCCACGTCCTCGCCCACGTAGCCCGCTTCGGTGAGCGCCGTGGCGTCCACGATGGCGAAGGGCACGTTCAGGATGCGGGCCAGGGACTGGGCCAGATAGGTCTTGCCGCAGCCGGTGGGGCCGATCATGAGCACGTTGGACTTTTGCAGCTCCACGCCGTCCTTTTTGACGGGCGCGCTGATGCGCTTATAGTGGTTGTACACCGCCACGCACAGGGTGCGCTTGGCCTGCTCCTGGCCGATGACGTACTCGTCCAGCACTTCCTTCATTTCGGCGGGGGTGGGGATTTCGCCCAGGGAAGGGGTGGCGGTCATGATATCCATATCATCCGCCACGATCTCCTGGCACAGCGCGATGCATTCATTGCAGATATATGCTCCCGGGCCGGCAATGATCCGGCGCACCTGATCCTGGGTTTTTCCGCAGAAGGAGCAACGTAGTTTCCGGGAACTCATATCATCCTTAGCCATATTTCCCTCATTCAGTCATTGATGTTTAGCGACAGTTCAATCGTGGGATATGCGGGGAGAAGAAACCGAAGTAGGAGGTAGAAGGTAGGAGGTAGGAGGTTTTATCTTGTCTAACAGGACGTCGAATTTCCTTTTTTCAAGCAATATAAACTTCCTACCTCCTACTTTCTACCTTTTATCTCAACGCGTCTGACACGACCGAGCAGTTGCGATGCTTATTTTTTTAGTCTGGGCTGGTAAATTTCGTCGATGATGCCGTATGCCAGCGCTTCCTGAGCGGACATGAAATAGTCCCGCTCCACGTCGTGGGCGATTTTTTCCAGGGGCTGGCCGGTCATCTGGGCCATGAGGCCGTTCATCTTGTTCTTGGTGCGCAGCAGCCATTCGGCGTGAATGGTCACGTCGGTGGACTGGCCGGAAGCGCCGCCGGAGGGCTGGTGGATCATCACTTCGCTGTTGGGCAGGGCCAAACGCTTGCCCTTTTCCCCCGCCATGAGCAGGAACGCGCCCATGGAGGCCGCCATCCCCACGCACACCGTGCGCACGGGGCACTTGATATAGTTCATGGTGTCGAAAATCGCCATACCGGCGGTGACGGAGCCGCCCGGGCTGTTGATATACAGGTTAATATCGGCGTCGGGGTTATCCGTTTCCAGGAACAGCAATTGCGCCACCACGGCGTTCGCCACCTGATCGTCGATGGCGCTGCCTAAGAACACCACCCGGTCCTTCAGCAGCCGGGAATAGATGTCATAGGAGCGCTCGCCGTGGGCGGTCTGCTCTACTACATAAGGGATCAAAGACATGGATTTTCTTCCTTCCTGCCGATGGAGGAAGCGCCGCCCGACCCGTCCAAGGGGCGAAGCGGCGCCCGCGCGTTCCATCTTTATCTTATGATGGCGTTCATCGGCTTATTCCATTCGCTCCGAATAGAACGAATTTCTTACTTTTCTTCCTCTTCGTCCTCGACTCCGGCGGCCGCCACGGCGTCCTCCACCGCTTTCAGGGTGTCCGCCGCGTCGATCTTTTCGCCTTCGTCCTTTTCTTCCACCTGGGCGCTGGCCACGATCAGATCAACGAACTTGCGGATGGCGGCGTTCTCCTTCAGGTATTCCTTCTGCCGGTCGTTCAGGGACTTTTTGAAGTCCTCCACGTCGCGGCCCGCGCGCTCGGCTTCGTCGGCGATGGCCTTTTCCACTTCTTCCTCGGTGGGTTCAATGCCTTCCGCCTTGATGCCCGCTTCCAGCACCAGCTGCATCTTCACCCGGTTCTTGGCTTCGGGCTTATACATTTCCTTGATCTGGTCCTCGGTCTGGCCGGTGTACTTGATGTAGTCTTCAAACTGCAGGCCCTGGTACATCATCCGCAGCTTCATTTCCCGGATCATCACGTCGGTTTCGTCGTCGATCATGGCGTCGGGGATGTCGCAGTCGGAAGCGTCCACCGCCTGCTGCACCAGGCTGTTTTCCAGCTGGGTGTCGGCGTTCTTCTGGGCGCGGTCGGTCAGCTCCTTCACGATGCTGGCCTTGTATTCGTCAAAGGTGTTGAATTCGCTCACGTCGGCGGCGAAATCGTCGTCCAGGGCGGGAACCACCTTGGCCTGGATGGCGTTCACCTTCACGTGGAACACGGCGTCCTTGCCCTTTAAGTTTTCAGCGTGATATTCCTCGGGGAATTTCACGTTCAGATCCTTTTCCTCGCCGATGGCCATGCCCACCATCTGCTCCTCGAAGCCGGGGATGAAATGGCCGGAGCCGATTTCCAGGGTCTGACCCTTCGCGGTGCCGCCTTCAAAGGCCACGCCGTCCACGGTGCCCGCGTAATCCAGGTTCACGGTGTCGCCGTTTTCCACGTTCCGGTCGGTCACGTCCGCCATGGTGGTGGCCTTATCCACGTCCTGCTGGATGCGGCGGTCGATTTCCTCGTCGGTCACCTGATGCACGAACTTGGTGGCCTTGAGGCCCTTATATTCGCCCAGCTCCACGTCGGGCTTCACAAACACCTTCACCGTGAACTGCAGATCCTTGCCCACGCCGATCTGCTTCACTTCGTCCACCTCGGGACGGTCCACAACCTTAATATCGTTTTCCTTCACGGCGGCTTCGTATTCGCCGGGGAACAGGATATCGAACGCCTCGTCGTAAAACACGCCTTCGCCGTACATGCTTTCAATCAGCCTGCGGGGCGCTTTGCCTTTGCGGAAGCCGGGCACGTTGATCCGTCCGCGCACTTTCAGATACGCCTTGGAAACCGCTTCGTCAAATTTTTCGGCGGGGATTTCAAAAGCGATTTTAACTTGATTGCCAGATACTTTTTCCACTGTGTAACCCATTAGGAACACCCTCCATATCCGCCGTATCGGCGTGGTTGTGCCCCGCGCAATGCACAAAGCACTATCGTATATAATAGCACATAAGCGCGGGGAATGCAAGCATTTTCCAAGCATCTCTTGAATTTCCGCGAGATTTTTCCACTGAAAGCGGGAGGAAAAGCACGAAAAAAGCCCGCTTGCCTTCCGGTGCGGGCGAGGAACGGTTGTTTTGCGGTTTTTAGGATTCCACGGCATTATTCCACGCGCTGGCCGCCGTCCAGCAGGGGCGTGGTCAGGCCCTCGCCGTTCGTCAGGGCGTCCATCAGCTGGCCCACGATTTCATCCGCCAGGTGCAGATAGCGGCCGCCGATGACGACGGCGGGCACATACCGCCTGTCCTGCGGAATGTCGTGCTGGTCGTAGTACGCGGTGATCACCTCAAGCATGGGCTGCTCCACCTTGTTCAGGCACACCAGCTTCACCGCGCTTTGCGTGCCGTCCGGCAGGGTAACGGTTTCGGGCAGGCCCGCCATCAGGGGCTTCAATTGGCGGCAGTAGGAGCAGTAATCCTTATAGAAATAATAAATCAGGCTGTCGCTCACGGCAATGGGATCGCCGAATTCCGCGCTGCTCTCGGGATGATACGGCTCCATCGTCGGCGCGGGGGTGGGCTTTAGCCGCGGCATCACAGGATAAACCACCGCTTCCTTGATGCTCGGCCACGCCAGCGGCATCACGCGCCAGCCCAGCAGGAAAACCGCTATGAGCGCCACGGCAAGGCACAGGATTTTGAACCCCTTTTTCATAGAAACCTCCAAACGCGCATACGCCCGGCGGAAGGCCCGCCAAGCGGCATCAATGCTTTCACCCTATACTTTAATACAAAATGCAAAAATGTCAATAAGAAAAACGAAAGCCGCGGCTCCCAACCGTTGGAAGCATGCGGCTTTCGCTGTATTGCGTTTTTTAAAGGAACGGGCGAAGGGACTGGGCCAGATTGGCTTCCATGGCGATGAGCTTTTTGGCACAGTCCTTGGATTTTTCATCCGCCGCCTCGTACTTGTTCAGGTATTTGCTCAGGGATTTCACGCCCATATCGCACCCGTCCGTCATGAGATCGGCGATGGTATGGTCGGCGGGGTCCATCATCAGCGAACTCTGGGTTTTCAGCCAGCTCATGGCCGATGCGATGGCGGGCGGGTCCTTGCCCTGGTCCTCAAACCGGTGCAGCTGCTGTGTGATTTCCCGGCCCAGGGTTTCATGCTCCTGTTTGGAATCGGAAAGCAGGGATTTTAATTCTTGGCTTTTTACCCGGTCCATCACGTCCGCAAAAGCGTCCACGCCCATTTTCGCCCCCGCGTCGCATTCCCGCAAAAGGCGCACAGTATCCTGTTCGATCATGGGATCATCCTCCTTTTGGGGATAGGATGACCCAATCAAGAAGAAACAATACGCTTTTTTTCGCGCAAAAAAGGTAGGAGGTAGAAAGTAGGAGGTAGGAGGTTTTATAATGTGTAAATGAAAAAGCCGTTTCAAGCATCCTCATTCAACAAGAAAAACCTCCTACTTCCTACCTCCTACCTCCTACTTCGATTCTACAACTGAATGCGTTTACTTTTTGCTTAGGTATTCGTCGATGGCGGCGGCGGCGTTTTTGCCCGCGCCCATGGCGAGGATCACGGTGGCGGCCCCGGTGACGGCGTCGCCGCCCGCGTAGACTCCTTCGCGGCTGGTCAGGCCGGTATTTTCGTCGGCGATGATGCCGCCCCACTTCTGGGTTTCCAGGCCCGCCGTGGTGGATTTAATGAGGGGGTTGGGGCTGGTGCCCAGGGCCATGATGACGCAGTCCAGGTCGATTTCAAACTCGCTGCCCTCCTTGGGCACGGGACGGCGGCGGCCGGAGGCGTCGGGTTCCCCAAGCTCCATTTCCTGGCACTTCGCGCCGCGCACCCAGCCCTGGTCGTTGCCCAGGATTTCCAGGGGGTTGGTGAGGAACTTGAACACGATGCCTTCTTCCATGGCGTGTTCCACTTCCTCCCGGCGGGCGGGCAATTCGGCTTCCGTGCGGCGGTACACCACGGTCACGTCGGCACCTAAGCGGCGGGCGCACCGGGCCGCGTCCATGGCCACGTTGCCGCCGCCCACCACGGCCACGTGCTTGCCGCGCTGGATGGGGGTGTCGCTGCCGGGGGCGTAGGCCTTCATCAGGTTGATGCGGGTCAGGAATTCGTTGGCGGAATAAACGCCCTTCAGGTTTTCGCCGGGGATGTTCATGAACTTGGGCAGGCCCGCGCCGGAGCCGATGAACACGGCCTCGAAGCCGTATTCCTCCATCAGCTCGTCGATGGTGATGGTTTTGCCGATGACCACGTTGGTTTCGATCTGTACGCCCAAATCTTTCAGGGTGTCGATTTCCTTCTGCACGATGGACTTGGGCAGGCGGAATTCGGGAATGCCGTACACCAGCACGCCCCCCGCCAAATGCAGGGCCTCGAACACCGTGACGGCGTAGCCCTTTTTCGCCAAATCGCCCGCGCAGGTGAGGCCGGAGGGGCCGGAACCGATCACCGCCACCTTGTGGCCGTTGGCAGCGGGCTTTTCCGGCTTTTCGGTGCTGTGGGCGTTATGCCAGTCGGCGGCGAAGCGCTCCAAACGGCCGATGCCCACCGGTTCGCCCTTGATGCCGCGCACGCACTTGCTTTCGCACTGGCTTTCCTGGGGGCACACCCGGCCGCACACGGCGGGCAGGGAAGAGGACTGGGCGATGATCTGATACGCCGCCTCAAAATCGCCCTTGGCCATTTCCTGAATGAATTCGGGAATGTGGATGCGCACGGGGCAGCCGCTGACGCAGGGATGATTTTTACAATTTAAACACCGTTTCGCTTCATCAATGGCCGTTTCGGCGGTATAGCCCAGGGCCACTTCCTTGAAATTGCGGCTGCGCTCGTCGGGAGCCTGGGAGGGCTTGGGATTCTTCTGCATGGCCATTTTGGGCATCTTATTTCGCCTCCTTGAACAGATTGCAGGCTTCCTCGTAGGCGTGGCGCTCGAAGTCCTGATAGGTGCGGCCCCGGGCCATGGCCTCGTCGAAGTCGATCTCGTGGCCGTCAAATTCCGGG
>JAFSNT010000028.1 GCA_017443295.1 Clostridia bacterium | reverse complement strand
TTACGAAACGGAAGTGAGAAAGATGACGTATTCTCCTGCCAACACGATCTGGGTGCTGCTGGGCGCGGCGCTGGTTTTCTTCATGCAGGCGGGCTTTGCCATGTGCGAGGCGGGCTTTACCCGGGCCAAGAACACCGGCAACATTTTGATGAAGAACCTGATGGACTTCTGCATCGGCACGCCGCTGTACTGGCTGTTCGGCTACGGCATCATGTTCGGGGCGGGCACGGCGCTGTTCGGCTGGATCGACCCCTTTATCATGAAGGATTACAGCCACGTGCTCCCCGCCGGGGTGCCCCTGTGGGCCTACGCCATTTTCCAGACGGTGTTCTGCGCCACCTCCGCCACCATCGTAAGCGGGGCCATGGCGGAGCGTACCAAGTTCTCCGCTTACTGCGTCTATTCCGCCGCCATTTCCCTGTTCATTTACCCGGTGTCCGGCCACTGGATCTGGGGCGGCGGCTGGCTGGCCGAGATGGGCTTCCATGATTTCGCCGGTTCCACCGCCGTGCATATGGTGGGCGGCGTGTGCGCCCTGATCGGCGCGAAGATGTTAGGCCCCCGGGTGGGCAAGTACGGCAAGGACGGAAAGCCCCGGGCCATTTTGGGCCACAACCTGTCCATCGCCGCTTTAGGCGTGTTCATCCTGTGGTTCTGCTGGTTCGGCTTCAACGGCGCTTCCACCGTGGGCATGGACAGCGACGAGCTGATTGAATCCGCCGGGCTGGTGTTCTTCAACACCAACTTAGCCGCCGCCGTCGCCACCCTGGCCACCATGCTGTTCACCTGGGCGCGCTATGGCAAGCCCGACGTATCCATGACCTTCAACGCCGCCCTGGCCGGGCTGGTCGGCATCACGGCGGGCTGCGACGCGGTAAACCCCTTCGGCGCCGCCCTGATCGGCCTGATTTGCGGCTTCGCGGTGGTACTGAGCGTGGAGCTCTTTGATAAGGTCATCAAGATCGACGACCCCGTGGGCGCGATTTCCGTGCACGGCGTGTGCGGCGCATTGGGCACGATTCTGACTGGCTTCTTCGCCACCGGCGTCTCCACCGATAAGGGCGTGTTTTACGGCGGCGGGTTCAAGTTCTTAGGCGTCCAGTGCTTAGGCGTGCTTTCCACCATCGCCTGGACGGCTGTGATCATCACCGTAGTTTTCGTTCTCATTAAAAAGACCATCGGCCTGCGCGCCGACGCCGCCGACGAGATCATGGGTCTGGACCGTTCCGAACACGGCCTGCCCACCGCTTACGCGGGCTTTGCCATCACCCCCGACGGCACACTGACCGAAACGGAAGCGATGCCCGTGCCCGCGGAAGCGCCCGTTGCGGAAGCGGCCCCCCGCAAGGCCAAGGAGAAGGCCCCCGACGCGCCGGTTTATACCCGCGTGCAGATCATCTGCCGTCCGGCCAGCCTGGAAAGCCTGAAGACCGCCATGAACAAGATCGGCATCACCGGCATGACCGTCACCAACGTCATGGGCTACGGCCTGCAGAAGGGCAAGCCGGAATACTACCGCGGCACCCCCGTGGAAGTGACCCTGCTGCCGAAGGTGCAGGTGGACATCGTGGTGAGCAAGGTGCCCGTGCGCACGGTGATCGACACCGCCCGCAGCGTGCTCCATACCGGCCACATCGGCGACGGCAAGATCTTCGTGCAGGATGTGGAAAACGTGGTGCGCGTGCGTACCGGCGAGGAAGGCTACGACGCCCTGCAGGCAGACGAATAAACCAAGATTTTTTCGGGGGACTGCTCTTTGCTGCCAAAGAGCGGCCCCCTGTTTCGTTTAACACGTTTTTACCGATGAACCGTGCATGAATCCCAATTTTTCATTCGTGCGTGAGCCATGGATTGTTTCAGGATGCGCATAGACATTTGCTTTTCCATATGGTATACTTTTTCTCGAAAAACGGTCAGTTATTTTTCCGTTTGCGTGAAAGAAATCATGAAGTGAGCCGTCGAATTGAACGGGCAGGAAAGAAAGGTGAATAGCTTGCGCTTCCTTCATTTAGCCGATTTACATTTGGGTAAGCAGATGAACGACTGGTCCCTGCTTGCGGATCAGGAGGCGGTTTTACAGCAAATCGCATCCATCGCGGACAGCGAGCAGGCCGACGCTGTGCTGATTGCCGGGGACGTGTACCAGCGTTCTTCGCCCCAGGCGGAGGCCATGGCGCTGTTTGACGCGTTTGTGTCGCGGCTCGCGGGCATGGGCAAAAAAGTGTTCATCATCAGCGGCAACCACGATTCCGCCCTGCGCATTTCCTATTTTTCCGCGCTGATCCGTTCCTCCGGCGTGTATGTGACGGAGGCGTTTGAGGGGAAGATGCAAAGCGTCACCCTGAAGGATCGGGACGGGGAGATCGTTATCTGGATGCTGCCCTTCCTGCGGCCGTCCCAGGTGAAGCGCTGGCTGCCGGAGGAAAAAATCACCACCTATCAGGACGCGGTGGAAGCGATTCTGCGGCAAACGCCCGTCGATCCGAAAAAGCGGAATATCCTCCTGTGCCACCAGTTCATTACCGGCTGCGAAACCTCCGATTCCGAGGAGCGAGCCGTGGGCGGGCTTGACAACATCGAAGCGTCTGTGTTCGACGCCTTTGATTATGTGGCCTTGGGGCATATCCACAAGCCGCAGAAGGTTGGGCGGGATACCCTGCGCTATGCCGGGTCGCCGCTGAAATACTCTTTTTCCGAAGCGAACCACAAGAAAAGCGTGGCGATTGTGGATGTTCACGAAAAAGGGGATATCGAAGTGCGTACCGTGCCGCTGTATCCCCTCCATGACGTGCGGCTGGTTGAAGGAAAGCTGGACGACCTGATGCAGATAGATTATTCCGAGGACTACGTCTGGGCCACCATCCACGACGAGCTGCCGCCGCCCGACGCCCGGGTGACGCTGACCGTCAATTTCCCCAACATGATGAAGTTCTCCATCGTCAATTCCAAAACCAAATACGACGTGGACGTGCTGGCGACGCAGAGCATGGAAAACAAAACCGTGACCGAGCTGTTCAGCGATTTCTACCGGCTGCAGAACAACGATCAGGCGCCTGGGGAAGCCCATATGAAGGTGCTGGACAAAGTGCTGAGGGAACTGGAGGAAACGCCATGAAACCGATCAAGCTGATCATGTCCGCCTTCGGGCCGTATGCCGGGGAAACCACGGTGGATTTTTCCGCGTTCGGCGAAACGGGCATTTTTCTCATTGCCGGGGATACCGGCGCGGGCAAAACCACCATTTTCGACGCCATCAGCTTCGCCCTGTACGGCGAGGCCTCCGGCGGCAAGGAACGCAGGAAAAGCAAATCCTTTCGTTCGGACTATGCCTCGCTGAAAACGGAAATGTATGCCGAACTCACCTTCCGCCATAAAGACGAAACCTGGATCATCCGGCGTAATCCCGAATACGAACGGCCCAAAATCGGCAGGGAAGGCACCACCACCCAGACCGCAAGCGCCAAGCTCACCAACTGGGATACCGGCGAAGTGATCGAAGGCCTGCGGGATGTTGGCGACAAGGTATACGAGCTGCTGGGGCTGACCCAGGATCAGTTCACCCAAACGGTGATGATCGCCCAGGGGGATTTTCTGAAAATCCTCAACGCCTCCTCCGACGACCGGAAGGCCCTGTTTCAGAAGCTGTTCAATACCTCCCTGTACGCCTCCCTGCAAAGGAAATTGCAGGAAATGAACAGCGGCAATGCCAAAGAAAAAGAGCGGCTGGATCAGCGCGTCAAAATCGCCGCGGACAAAATCGAACCCGAACCGGACTTCCCGGAGCGGGACAATATGGCCCTGTACTGTACCGACCCCAAGTATGCCGACCCGCTGGCGGAGTGCCTGGAACGTCTTCTGGAAAGTGAAAAGAAAACCCGGGATATTGCCCGGCAGGAAAAGGAAACTGCCGCGGAGCAGGCCGCCCGCCTGATTGCCATGATCGAGCAGAGCAAAGCCGTCAACGCTGATTTTGACGCGCTGGAAAAAGCGCAAACCGCCCTGCAAGCGCTGCTGGACGATCAAGCCCACATGGATGAACAGGCGGAAAGGCTGGGCAAGGCCCGGAAGGCCCAGGGCCTGGCTGCCGACGAAGCGCTGCTGGCCGGGAAAACGCAGGATATGGAAGCCCTGACCGGTGTACTTGAACAGGCGCAAGCCGCCCTGCAAGCCGCCGAAACCGCGCTGCCGGAAGCGGAAAAACAGCTGAAAGCCGCCGAAGGTCACACGGAGGAAGCGGACGCCCTGCTGGCTTCCGCCAAGAGATTGGAAGATTGCATCCCGGTATGCAAGGAGCTGAAAAAGCAGCAAAAGAAACGGACAGAGCAGCAAAAAAAGATCGCGGACCTGCTGGATGAAAGCAAGCAGGCCGACGCGGCCTATACAGCGGCCAAGGAGGGCTATTACCGCAGCCAGGCGGGGCTGCTGGCGGCAGAGCTGACAGAGGGCCAGCCCTGTCCCGTGTGCGGTTCCCCGTCCCATCCCTGTCCCGCGGCGCTGCCTGCGGAAGCCGTTACCAAGGAAGCCATGGAGCAGGCGGAACAAAAGCAACGCCAGGCCGCCGACGCGCTGCACATTGCCGACACGGAACTGACCGCCCTTGGGGCAAATATCACCGCCTGCCAGGCCCGTCTGCGGGAAGCGAACATCCGGGATGATGAAACGGAAGCCGATTTAAAGCGGCGGATTCAGGAAATGCAGCAAACGGCACAGCAGTACCGCGACGCTATCGAAATTGCCCGGAAAGCGCGGAACGAGCTGCATCTCCAGGCGGAAAATAACCGCACGATCCTGAAGCGGGACAGGCAGCAGATGGACGCGCTGCGCAAATCCGCGGAGGAATTGCGCATTCGGTTCGGGGAGAAGCTGGCCGCCGCCGGGTTTGAAGATGAACGGGCCTATCAGCTGGCCAAGCTGCCGAACGCGGAAATCGAGGAATTGGATCGTCAGCTTCGGGCATACGGCGAGCAGAAGAAATCCCTGGCCGATCAGGCGGCTTCCCTGAAAGAAAAGCTGACAGGCAAAGAAAAAACGGATATTTCCGCATTGGAACAACAGCGCCGGGAGCTGGACGAACGGCAGCGCCGCGCCGAGAACGCGGAAAAAGCCGCCGCCAGGAAGCTGACGATCCACGAGGGCGCGCTGAAAGAAATCAAGGATGCCCGCAGGCAGCAGAAGCGGAAGGAAGAAAACTGGGCGGTGATCCGGGAGCTGTACTATTGCTGCGCCGGGATCGCGGGCGGCAATCCAAGAGCGAAAATCACCTTCGAGGCCTACGTGCAGCAGTATTATTTCAAGCAGGTGGTGGCCGCCGCCAACAAGCGCCTGACCGTGCTGACCGACGGCCTGTTCACCCTGCGCTGCAAGGCGGAAGCGAAGGATCGGGTACACCAGAGCGGCCTGGATTTAGACGTGCTGGACCGCGCCACCGGCCAGTGGCGTGATGTATCTACCCTCTCCGGCGGCGAATCCTTCCTGGCCAGCCTGGCCCTGGCCCTGGGCCTTTCCGACGTGGTGCAGGCCCAAAGCGGGGCCATCCGCATGGACGCCATGTTCATCGACGAGGGCTTCGGCACCCTGGATGAAAACGCCCTGCGCAATTCCCTCCGGGTGCTGTCCGACCTGGCCGACGGTAAGCGGCTCATCGGCATCATTTCCCACGTGCATGATTTGGAAGAACGCATAGAAAAGCAGATCGTCGTATCAAAAACGCTGAACGGTTCCAAAATCGAAACGCGCGCCTAAAGCGGGAAACATGGGCGGGCCGCAAAAATTTTTCGCGGCAGATGTGTGAAATGCAGGATTTCCGCTTTCTGATTCGTATAAATGGATGGCGGCGCGAAACCGCCGGTATTTCATGAAAGAAGGATGTATATGATGAAAAAAATTGCGGCATGCTGCGCGCTCGTTTTCCTGGCGCTGACGGTTCTTTCGGCGAACGCCGAAACCTGGGAAGCGGCCTGTGAAGCATATGAACCCGTGCTGGCCCAGTACGCGGCGGGTCTGTCCGGCGACGAGGACGCCTGGACGGCCCGGGATTCCATCTGGGACGCTTACCGCTGCGCCAGCTTCGGCGAAGACGATCCCCTGACCAGAACCGGCTATACCCTGATGGACCTGAACGGCGACGGCAGCCCGGAGCTGGTGACGGGGGAGATTCCGGAGGAAGGCCAGGGGGACGGCTTGATTTTTGAAATCCTCACCGTTCGGGACGGTTCCGCGGCCACGGTCATCCGGGGCTGGGAACGCTACCGGGTCAGCCTGACCTTCGATCCCCAGGCCGAAACCTACGGCTATTATGCGGAGGGCTCCTCCAGCGCGTTCCAGTCGGTTTACGAATGCGGGAAAGTGGCCGGGGACATGGCGGCGTGGGAAAACGCCAACACTCTGGAAGCCATTACCGACGAAAATACCGACGTGACCCGCTGGACCCTGGACGGCGCGGAGATCGACGAAGCGGCGGCCTTGGAGTTGATCGCCGCCTGGCAGGAAAACACCTACGCCCCCGCCCTGCGTTCCTTCGCGGATTTGCTGGACGCCAGGAATGTGGGATTTGTGGACGAAAAAACGCCCAAACAGGAGGGGGCTTATTGCCGTTCCTTCCGGATAGAGAGCGGCGATGTTTTCGACGTGACGGTGGCCGATACCGGCAGGCGCAACGCCCCGGAAGCGCGCTGGGAAAACGTGCTTTCCGTCACCGTGGCCTCCCGGGACGGCCGCCTGAACCAGCAGTTTGAATATGACAGCGCCGAAACGCCCCTGACGGAAATAGAGATCGGCATGGCGTGGCTGGAGGATATGAACTTTGACGGCTGCCCCGATCTGGTGCTTTGCACCGCCATGGGTGCGTACAACGAATTTTGCGTATTCTGCCTGTGGAACCCGGAAACGGGCGCCTTTGATCCCGTCACCGCCTGCCGCGCCTTCGATATGGAAACTCGAAAGCTGGCCGACGAAGATACGCCCCTGGAGCTGGTGAACTATATCTTAGACGGCGCGCACAAACAATTGATTTCCTACGGCAAAAACGGTTACGCCGCCCACATCGACGAATTCTTCGCCTGGGACGACGCCGGGAAAGCGCTCCGCCTCCTGGCCGTGTACGACGTGTACGACGCGGACGGCGGCAAAATGGGCGAACGCTTCTATGATTTCAGCGCTCAGGGCGAACTGCTGTGGGACGCCCTGTACCCCGTGGATTGGTACTACGGCGATACGGAACCCTTCGCCGATCACGCCGAGGGTGCCGCCGCCTGGATCGACGGCCAGCGCGTGACCAAACGGGTCGCCGACACCGATTGGGTCAACCTGCGGGAGCGGGACAGCAAGGAGTCCGCTTCCCTGGCCCGGCTGAACGCGGGCACCGAAGTGCAGGTACTCAAGGAAAACTGCGCCGACGGCTGGACCCTGGTGCTGTGGGATGCCGGTGAAGCGCAAGAAAGCAAATGCCGGATCGGGTATATCTGGTACGAATATTTGAAATGACGGCCTTATGAAAGAATCCCGGAAGCCCAACACACGCGGCTTCCGGGATTCTTTCATTGCAAGGGGTTATTCATCCGTTCAGTTCCTGGTTCGCCTTGTCCAAAGCGGCGGCGATCACCTGATCCATATCGTAATACTTGTATTCGCCTAAGCGGCCGCCGAAAATGACGTTCGTTTCCTGATCCGCCAGGGCCTTGTATGTCGCGTGGAGGGCGGCGTTTTTTTGGTCGTTCACGGGGTAATAGGGTTCGCCGCCGGGCTGCCATTCGCTGGAATACTCCCGGCTGATGATGGTTTTGGGCAGGTCGTTTCCGCCGTCATCCTTGCCGAACTGGAACCACTTATGCTCGATGACGCGGGTATAGGGCGTTTCCCGGTCGGTATAATTGATGACGGCGTTGCCCTGATAGTTGGGCAGGTCCAGCGTTTCCGTTTCAAAGCGGATGGAGCGATATTCCAGCGCGCCCAACTTGAAATCGAAGAAAGCGTCGATGGGGCCGGTGAACACCACCTTGTCCGCCAGGGCGTTCCACGCCGCCCGATTTTTCAAATAGTCCTCGTTCAGCCGTACCTCGACGCCCTCCAGCATGCGGGCCACCATGTTCGTGTAGCCGCCCATGGGGATGCCCTGCCAGAGGGCGTTGAAATAGTTGTTGTCGAAGGTGAAGCGCACGGGCAGGCGGCGGATGATGAAGGGGGGCAGATCGCGGCATTCGCGGCCCCACTGCTTTTCCGTGTAGCCCTTCACCAGTTTTTCAAAGATGTCCCGGCCCACCAGGCTGATGGCCTGCTCTTCCAAGTTTTTCGGTTCGGTGATCCCGGCCTCCCGCCGCTGCTCCTCGATCTTGGCGGCGGCCTCCGCCGGGGTGACCACGCCCCACATTTTGTTGAAGGTGTACATGTTGAAGGGCAGGCTGTACAGTTCCCCGTGATAGTTGGCTACCGGGGAATTGGTGTAGCGGTTGAAGGCGGCGAAGCGTTGTACCCAGTCCCAGGCCCGGCGGTCGTTGGTGTGGAAAATATGCGCGCCGTAGGCGTGTACGTGAATGCCTTCCACCTTTTCTGTGTAAATATTCCCGGCGATGTGGGGCCGCTTTTCGATCACCAGCACCCGCTTGCCCCGATCCGCCGCCTGCCGGGCGAATACGGCGCCGTACAGGCCCGCGCCGACGATCAGATAATCATACTGCTTCATTCGCTTCCTTCTTTCTATTTTCTGATCTTCCAGGCGCGCACGCCCATGACCAGCTTTTCTTCCGTTCCTTCCTTGATGGGAGCGATTTTCAGGGTAACGGGCCGCTCCTCGCCCTGAATGATGAGCTTGTAACTCATCTTGAACAGGCCGTTTTCCTGAATGCCCTTCAGGATGTTTTCTTTTGTGAACTTCTGCCGGAACATTTCCCGGTCGTCGGTGCAGATGACCTTTTCCGCGTTGACCATACACTGGTGGAAGAAATTCTCGCCCTCCACGGCCAGGCCTAAGGTCTTGTATTCGTCGGTGGCGTTGTATTCCACGTAGCGGTCCGTTTCCGGGTTCACCATGTACAAGGTCAGGTAATCTTCGCTCAGGGCCATCACCCGGGCCAGGGTGTCCCGTTCCTTCTGAATGCGCTCCATTTCTTCCTTCTGCTTCATCTGGAAATCAATGATGCTGATACCGATGATGATGTGCCTTCCGCCGGGCTGCATGCGCGTGATTTTCATGTTCACATACAGGGGCTTGCCAGTATCAATCAGGCGGTAGTTGATGGTGAACACGCCTTGCTGATCCAGCTCCCGGACGATGTTTTCCTTGTTGAAGGCCGCCATGAACGCGGCCCGGTCTTCCTCGTAGATGCGGGTGAGGGAATCCCGCATGCTGGACTCGAAGAAATGCTCCCCGTGCCGTTCCATAGCCAGCTCTTCCCCGCCCACCGGGGAGGAATATTCGATAAACTTATCCGTTTCCAGATCCACATAATAAATATTGTAGTAGTCCGCCGCCAGCGCCCGGGCGATGCTGGCGTAAGTGGCGCCCTCGTCGGGCCGGGTGATGGACAGCACGGCGATGGCGGCGGCAGCCGAGCCGGTGACCGGATTTAAGGCGATGCGCCGCACGAAGCAATGCACGATGGAGCCGTCCTGCATCTGCTCGTCAAAGAACGCGCGGCCGCCCCGGACGCAGCACTGCCGCACTAAATTCATAAAGGAGGAACCCGTGCCGGAGAGCGTTTCCTCGTAATCCGCCGTCTGGTCGCTCAGCTCCATACCGAAGAAGCGCTTGATGAAATCCCGGTAGGACTGATTGGTGCGCGCAAAACGCGCTTTCCCGTCCTTGATTTCCACGATGCCCATGGGCAGGGTGTTGAAGAAATTCTGGAAAACGTTTTCTTCCTCGTGGGCGAGTACCGCCAGGTCGTACAGGTTCACGCGGCCGATGGCCTCGTAATAATCAGCCTCCGCTTCGTTTTCAAAGCCGATGGCCGTGCCGTTCTGATACCGTTCCAGAATTTTTTCATAGGGAATGGGCCGGCAGAAGTAATAGCCCTGCAGCTTGGAGCAGCCGATTTCCCGCAGGAACCGCACCTGCGGTTCCGTTTCCACGCCCTCGCAGATCGTATCCACGCCTAAGGCGCTGGCCATCTTCATCAGCTCGGTCAGGATGATTTTGCCGCTGTCGCCTTCGTCCAGCTTCTGCATGAAGCTCATATCGAATTTGAGCAGGTTGAACCGGATGCTCTGCAGCACGTCCAGGGAGGAATAGCCGCTGCCGAAATCGTCCATCCATACGGGGAAGCCCAGCTCCTGAAAGCGTTCCACCTGGGCCTTCATGAACGCGAAATCGCTGCCGATCACGCTTTCCGTGATTTCCACGGTGATCTTGTCCCGGCTCACGCCCGCCGCGTCCACCCGTTTTCGCAGCTCCTCCACCATATCGCACATATCGAAATCGGACCGGGACAGGTTAATGGACTGGGACACGGTGCGCAGACCGGCTTCCTCCTGCCGTCTGAGCTTTTCCAGCACCTGATCCAGCACGCACAGATCCAGCTTGTAAATCAGCCCCGCTTCCTCCAAATACGGAATGAACTCGGCGGGGGAGAGCAGCCCCTTCACCGGGTCGATCCACCGGGCCAGGGCTTCTTCATCGCACACCCTGCCGTTCACCGCCCGCACGATGGGCTGATAGTAGACCTGGATCCAGCCTTCCCGGATGGCCCGGTCGATATTTTCGGTGACGTAGCGCTTGTTCACCACGTCGTTTCTCAAATCGACGCTGTAATAGGCAAATTCCGATTCGTAAGCGCCCTTCAGCGTGTCGCAGGCCAGCTTGGCCCGGTCGCAGGCGGTGCTGACGTGTACGTCCTCCATCTGCGTGGTATAAACGCCCACCTGCACCGGCAGGGATTTGCCGCCGTTGATTTCCCGGCAATCCTGGAAAAACCGGCCCAGCAAGTCCTCCAGCCCGGCAAGCTCCGTGAAGGCCACAAAATGATCGGCCCCGATATGGCAGCAGCATTCAATGCCGAAGGTGTGGGTCAGCAGGGCGGCGAAGGCCTTGAGCAGCTCGTCCCCTTCGGAAAAGCCGTGGGTGTGGTTGAAAAATTTCATGCCGTTCAGGTTCATGTACAGCAGCACGCCGTGGCCGCCCCGCTGCTGGATATCCTTTCTGGCGACCTCGGCCAGATCGAAGAACCAGTTCATGCGGGGCAGGCCGGTGAGCGCGTCGTAACGGCTGGCTTTCAGGAGGCTTTCCTCGTGCAGGGCGTTCACCAAGGACTGGTTCAGCGCCGTTTGGTCTTTCATGACCTCGTCCGAATACGGCCCCTCGTCGGCATACCAAAGGTAGCCCAAACGAACCCCCGTTTCGGTGATCACATGGCGGCCGAAGGCGTGGATGATGTGATATTCCGCACTGCCCTTGGGCCTGCCGCGATAGATCACGTCCAGCTTTTCGTCCTCCCGGACGAAACGGGCGGCGGTGCCCGCCAGCCGCGCGGCGTCATCCGGATGCACCTCCCGGTACATGTCGAAATCCATATCGTGATAAGCCAGCGCCCGGCAGTCGTACCCAAACAGCTCGCAAAAGCCGTCGGAAAGCGCGAGGGCCGCCACCCTGCCGTCGATCATCTGATACACGGCAAAGGGGATCTTCATGCTTTCCATCAGGGTGAGCTGTTCCGCTGAAAACTGATACTTTTCCATATTTTCTTCCACCTTACGGCGTCGCGCCAGTCTTCTTTCCCGGTGGGTCGGTTTTATATCGCCGATATTATATCCAATGGTTTCCACGGAAAGATCGTCATTTTCAATTCTCAAACGGTTTTTCCTTCCCTGGAAAGAATCACTGCGCATAGTATACCAGAAAAACCGGCAGGAATCAAGAACCAATGCAAAGCCAAAGAAAAAGAACGGCATCCGGCAGGAAAACCGATCCCCTGCTCCGAATCATTTCAGGCAAAGATGTTTTTTACAGCCTTTGGAAAGGAGAGGACGCGCTGTGCCTGATTATATCATCGCCGCTCTGTGCTTTGCGGCCATGGTGGGACTGTACCTGCGCTACATGGCGGAAAAATACCGAAAAGACCGGAACAAAAAACGGGAGCTGGCCCTCAAGGGCGGCGCGACCCTGACTGCGGCGGCGCTGGCTGCTTACGGCTTCTTCACGGATCCCACGGCCAGCCATGGGCTGCTGCTGGCGGGCCTGTGCGTATGCGCGGCGGCGGATATCGTGCTGGACCTGCACTTTCTGGCGGGCACGGCGGCCTTCGGGCTGGGGCACTTGTGCTACTGCGCGGCTTATCTGCTGGCAAAAACGCCGGGGTGGGGCAGCCTGGCCGTCTTTCTTCCCCTGTGCGGGGCGGTCATTTTCCTGTACCCCCGGCTGAAACGCCACGCCGCCCCGGACAGCGCCCTGCCCTATTTGGGCTACGCCCTGCTCATCAGCGCTATGCTTGCCCTGGCCCTGCCCCAGCGGCCCCTGCTGCTGGCCGGGGCGCTGCTGTTCGTCCTGTCGGACGCCATGCTGCTTACGCGCATCGTGCGCAAAATCACCTCCAAAAAGTACAATTACCTGTGCTTAGGCATCTATTTCCTGGCCCAGTTTTTGATCGCCGCGTCGGCGGCGCTGTAAACAGGTAGGAAGTAGGAGGTAGAAGGTAGGAAGTTTTAGCTTGCTTTCAAAAACCCGCAAAATGATTCAGACTATATAAAACCTCCTACCTCCTACTTCCTACCTCCTGCTTTGCCAAAGCAATACAATTTCCATCAGAAAAACAATGGAGGCCCCTTGGATGGACACCTTATCCACGACCCTGGACGCCGTGTGCTTAGCGTCCCAGATGATTTTGGAAAGCGGGGGAGAGACCTACCGCGCGGAAGAAACGGTGGAGCGCATGTGCCAGGGCTTGGGCATCCCCAAGGTGGACGTGCTGGCCCTGCCCACGGGCCTGATGCTCACCCTGACCCTGGAGGACGACAGCACCTTCAGCCGCATCGTGCGGGTGCATAACCGCAGCACCGATTTAGGACGCATGGATCAATGCAACGATATTTCCCGAAAGGTGGCTTCCGGCCACATGAGCGCGGAGGAAGCCCTGCGCGCGCTTCGGGAAATCAAGCATGCTTCGCCCCAGCGCCGGTGGCTGCTGGTGGGGGCCAGCGCCCTGTCCGCCGCCAGCTTTACGGTGATGCTCGGCGGCAGCTGGGTGGATTTCGGCGTGTCCTTTTTCTGCGGGGGGCTGGTGCAGCTGGTGTTTCCCCCGCTGGCAAAGATGCGGGTGCCCGTGCTGATTTCCAGCATGATCGCCGGGGCGCTGACCACCCTGCTGGCCCTGGTGAGTACCCTGCTTTTTCCTGGCGTGGTCATCGAACCGGTGATCGGCGGGGCCATCATGCCCCTGCTGCCCGGCCTGGCCGTGACCAACGCCATGCGCGACACCATCCGGGGCGATTTAGTGTCCGGCGGGGCGCGGGTGGTGGAGGCCCTTTTATCCGTGATGATGCTGGCGGCGGGCATCGGCCTGATGCTGAGCATGTGGGGAGGGATCAGGGCATGAGCTGGCCTTTGCAATTGCTTGCCTGCGCCGTGGCCGCGGCCAGCTTTTCCGTGCTGCTGCACCAGCCCTGGCGCACCGTTCCGGTCAGCACCCTGATCGCCACGGCGGGCTACGCGCTCTTTCTGCTGATGGGCAAAACCACCCTGGCTTATTTCGGAGCCACCCTGGTGATCGGCATCTGCTGCGAAATCTGCGCCCGGGTCATGAAGCGCACCGCCACCCTGTTCGTCACCGCCGCCATTATTCCCCTGGTGCCCGGCATCGGGCTGTACAACACCATGCTGTACATGGTGGAAGGGAATTACGGCAAGGCCGTGCAGACCGGCGCGGCCACAGTGCTGGCCCTCTGCGGCATCGCCCTGGCCATCACCATGTCCTCGGTGCTGGTGGGCGCTTTTCATCCCCGAAAGAAGGAAAAATCATGCTGACGCCTTGGCGGCTGTATATCGCCTCTCCCGACGCGGCCCGGCTGGAAAGAATATTATCCTATGAAAGCCGGTTTTTGGTCGTGGGCGGCGGGCAGGGCAAGCAGGCCGTGGGGGAGACGCTTCGCCTGTGCCCCGATCTTGTGATTCTGGATTCCGTTCTTTCCGGCATGGACGGCGGGGAGGCCCTGGCCGCGTTTGCCCGTATGCCCGCCCCGCCTCGGGTGGTCTATTTAGCGCGCACCGCCTTTGCCCCAACCGAGCCTCTGCCGGACGAAGCGTGCCCTTATCCCTGTGAAGATGAAATATTGATGGAAAGCATCGTAAAAGCGGCGGAAAGGCCCCTGCCCGCCCTGGCCCAACCTTGGGAGACGCAGCGGCTTGCCATCGCCGAAACGCTGTTGGAAAGGCTTTCCGTGCCCCCGCGCCTGAAAGGGCGGCGCTATATGGCCGTCGCCGCCGCCGCCCTGGCCTGCTCCCCCGCCTTGGGGGCCTCCTACCGGGAAAGGCTGTATCCCTATGTGGCAGGGCAATGCGGCACCACGCCCCAGGCGGTGGAACGGGCCATCCGCACCGCCGTGGAAAGCGCCTGGCTTCAGGGCAGCTTAGAGGGCATCCAGGCCCTCTTCGGCCTTTCCGTGGACGCGGAGAGGGGCAAGCCCACCAACGCGGAATTTCTGTCCATGCTGGCCCAGCACATTAGGGAGGAAGTGGCCCGGCAGATGCGGGGCGGCTGCTGAAAATTATCGAACACTGTGTCAGCTTGTAAAATGTTCCCCGTCCTCTTGTTCCGCTTCGGCTGCGCAGATATAATGGAAATGGATTGCCATAGCTTACAGAAGCATCAAGAAGGAGGATGCCGCAAATGAAAAAGGTTTTATGTCTTTTGCTGTGCCTGGCGCTGGCCCTGGCAGCACCCCTTTCCGCCCTGGCGGAACCCCAATCCTGGCTGCTGCCCCTGACCAAGCGGGGAGATTCCGTGCAATCGGCGGAGGCCGTCATGACCGCTCACATTGACCCGGAAGCGGTGAACGCCGTCATGGACTGGTATTACGACAAGCAACTGCAATCCTATGAGGAATTGGCGAAGTCCTGGGCCGCGTACTATGAGGAACAATACAAGGAACAAGAGGAAGCGCCTGATGAAACAAATGAATTTGATTCCTTTTATGATACCTACATACAGAACGCGAAGAAAAACCTGAACACTGCCCGGGCCACGGTCAAAGCCTACATTCCCGGCGCAGCCGCCCTGGCGGACGCTTCGGAAATTCTGGTTCATACAGGAGAAAACCTTTCCGCCTGGGAATACCGGGTGGACGGCACATCCTGGTTCACCGTGAACCTGATTTCCCGGCCCGAGGAAGGGGACGCGCTGCTGACCAGCGATTTGTTCCCTTCCTGCGCCTTGAGCATTCCCCTGCGCGTCTCGTCCTTTGATGCTTCCGGCGAATCGGTTCAGAAGCTGCTTGCGCTCTGGCAGGAGCTGCTGCCCACCCTGGCCGAATACGAAGGCTTCGATCTGCTGGGCCAGATGTATGAAGCGGACGTTCAAGCCCTGGCCCTGCTGGAGGCGGAAGGGCTGGCCTACCGGGAGGGGGACGCCCTGGTGTACGAGCACACTTCTTCCCTGCCCGGCGCTTATGATTCCATCCCGGACGAAACGGAAAACGCCCTGTATGAGCGCCGCGCCATGGACGTGGACGAACGGGTATACAAGCTGTACGGCCTGACCGTGCCGCTGCAAACCTCCGCTTCATCCGCTGCAGCTCTCAGTTCCTGGGAAGCGGAAGGAGCGTCCGATACCCTGCCCGTGCTTGGGGAGGACGCCACGGATGAAGAATACCAGAACGCCTACAGCGAATACTGCCGCCTGATGTTCAAAAACCGCACCCAAACCACCACCCTAACCCGGCGGGTCGTGCTGGAAAACGGCGAAATCACCAATGAAACCACCGTCACGGTGGCCACCCATTACGAGCCCCTCATCGACGAAACGGGCACTCTGGAAAAGCTGAAGGAAATGTACAAGGAGCGTTACGGCTATTCTCTTTCCGACTTTACCGACTATGAAAGCACAAACAGTTACGTTACGCGGCACACCCCCACCGCGTATGAATATCACCGTGCGCCCACCGATTATATAGAGGAAACCTTCCGCCTGGATACCGGCGCGGAAAACGTGATCGTGTTCACTTCCGATACGGTCTACCACAATTCCGGTGTCGAGGATGAGGTGATCACTGCGGAACTGCGCCTGACCCGCACGGACGAAGGCCAGCAATGGACGGTGACTGTTCCCGTGCAAATGACGGCGGACGCGGAGCCGCTTCGCCTGACCCTGTCCCTGGACAACGACGTGACCTGGATGGATGTGACACTGTCCATGCTGGGCAAGGAATTGGGCGGCATCCGCGCGGAATACGCCTATTCGGAAGCACCCGCCGCCCTCCCGGACGTGTCCGGCCTGACCGTGATTCCTTATGACGACACGGAAGCCATGAAGGCCCTGTACGCCGAGCTGCGCACGGTGGCCGTGCCCAAGCTGACCAAACTGATTACCATCGGCCTGCCCAAAGGGGCCAAGGGCCTGATCATGCCCCTGCTGGGGCTGGTCGCCTCCCTGGGCCAAATCGGCAAATAACGAAATTTTGTCTTGACATTTCACGGTCTTTTCCTATATAATGCCGCTATGGCAATGACGGGATTCAGTAACCCGATCCAGGCGCGTTTTCAGAGAGCTTCCGGCCGGTGCAAGGAAGCAGCGCGGGTCGCGGCGAATTACCTCCCCGAGCTTCGGCCCTGAAAGATTTTTCCGCGTAGGGGCCGCCGGCGCGCCGGTTACAGCGCAAGCGAGGGCAGGGCTTTTCTTTCCCTGCCGAACGGAAGTGGTACAGCGATCATCCGCCTTCCCCCTAAACAGGGTGGAGGCGGTTTTTTCATCGCTTCACAGCGAAAAGTGGAAATAAGAATGCCGCGCAAAAGCGCAGACAAACTATATCTTCACTTTTCACTTTCC
>JAFSNT010000246.1 GCA_017443295.1 Clostridia bacterium | reverse complement strand
CTGCACCATTTCGCGCATGGAGGAATACAGGGATTGAATTTCATCCTTGGATTTGATGGGCAGATGATCCAGCTCGCTGTGGTCTTCCTTCTGGGCGCTGTAATGGGCGGCGGCGCTGCTGAGCAGATTGATGGGCCGGATAATGAACCGGTTGACCGCCAAAATGCCGATGACGCACACGAAAATGGTGAGCAATACCAGCGCCCCGGTGTAATAGAGGATGAACTGGCTTTGCTGGGCGCGAATGGTTTCCATGGAGATATCACCCATGGCGTAGCAAATGACCGCGCCATTCGCGTCAAATACCGGCGCTCCGGCGGTAACGAGCCAGCCGTAGGCCTCCGTATCGGTGATATAGGGCTTAAAGCCGATGGCGGGGTTCTGCAGCAGCTCCCGGTTATCGGCATACAGCGGATCAATGCAGCCGGGCGGGCAGGCGTCCTCATAAGCGCCGTCCACCAGGTAAATAAACGATTCTGTGGGCACGTCCAGCATGGCTAAGTACAGGCAGTCCACGTCGTTTACGTCCTGAATGCTTCTAAGCTGCTGGCGAAGATACTGAAAAGCATCCGTCTCCTCCAGATGGGCGTACAGGGCGATGTAGGCGTCAAACTCCGGCGTGCCCCAGGATTCGCTGTCCACCTTATCCGGCGCGGCGTTGAAGATTTCCAAGATGGCGTCCTTCAGGGTCGCGGCTCTTTCCGTATCCAGCACCGCCGCCATCGTTCGGGACAGGTCGTTGGCCCGGTTCCGGTAGGAATCGTCCACGATCTGGCTGATGGCTAAGCTGCATATCACCGTCGCCACAATGCTCAGGATGGCGGCGATCAGGACGATCAGAAGCACGGTTTTCTTTCGCAGAGAAAATCTCATGTTATTTCCCTCGTTTTGGCCTCAAAATGTGGTGGATTTTAGGCGTTTATCCAAATAAATCAACAAAATATATTATATACAAACAGCCAATAAAAGGCAAGATCAAAACCCGAATATTGGGAAAAAATACAAAAAAGAGAAGCCCGCGGGCTTCCCTAATAAGGAATAAAGGATCAGTTTTCCAGCATGGCCCGGGCCAGGGCGTCCATATCGTATTCGCCGGGCTTTTGCAGGCTTACAAACCGGGCGGCGCGCAGCGCGCCCCGGGCGAAAATGGAACGATCCTGGGCGGAATGGGTGAGGGTGACGACCTCGGAGGGGCCGTAAAAGCCCACCTCGTGGTCGCCGGGCACGCTGCCGCCCCGGATGGCGTGAACGCCGATCTCGTTCTTTTCCCGCTTCTGGGTGCGGCCGTTGCGGCCGAACACCGGCAGGGTATCGGGGCTGCTCACGGCATCGTACAGCATGAGCGCCGTGCCGCTGGGGGCGTCGATCTTCTGGTTGTGGTGCTTTTCGATGATCTCAATATCGAAATCCGGCAAAAGCTTCGCCGCCTGGCGGGCCAGGGTGCGCAGCACGTAAACGCCCACGCTCATGTTGGCGCTGCGGAATACGGGAACCGTTTTCGCGGCCTCCCGGAAGGCGTTCAGGTCTTCTTCATTGTAGCCGGTGGCGGCCAGCACCAGGGGCAAGCGATGCTCCCTGGCGTAGGAAAGCAGGGCGGGCAGCCCTTCCGGCCGGGAAAAATCCACGATCACGTCCGCTTCCTCCTGTACCAGGGAGAAGGAGGGATACACGGGGAAATCGCTCCACTTTTCAGCCCGCACGTCCACGCCGGCCACGATCACGGCCTGTTCGTCCTCCGCCAATTGCGCCACCTGACGGCCCATGCGGCCGCACGCGCCGGATAACAGAATCTTCAGCATATCAAACCTGCCTTTTGCATTTCTTCTTTCAGCATGTGTCCGTGTTCGGGGGAGAGGGGGGTGAGGGGCAGCCGCACTTCATTGCGGCACAGGCCCAGGGCCGCCGCCGCCGCCTTCACGGGAATGGGGTTCACTTCTAAGAACAGGGCGGTAATCAGGGGCAGCCAGCGCAGGTTCAGCTTCGCGGCCTGCTCAATGGGCAGGCGGCAGATGTCCCCCGCGGCTTTGGGCGCGATGTTGGCCAGCACGGAAATGGCCCCTAAGCCCCCCACGGCGCGCACCGGGGCGATGATTTCGTCCGAGCCGGAATAGAAAGCGATTTTGTCCCCGCACAGGCGAATCATGTCCATGATCTGGGTCATGTTGCCGGAGGCTTCCTTCATGGCGATGATGTTGGGTTCGTTGACCAGCGCTTCCAGGGTCTTAGGCTGCATGTTCAGCCCCGTGCGGGAGGGCACGTTGTACACGATCACCGGCAACGCCCCGTCCCGGGCGATGGCGGCATAGTGGGCAATCAGCCCATTCTGGGTGGTTTTGTTGTAATAGGGGGTCACGCAGAGCTGGGCGTCCGCGCCCAATTCTTTCGCCCGGCGGGCCTTCTCGATCACGTCTTTGGTGTTGTTGCCGCCGGTGCCCGCGATGACGGGAATGCGGCGGTTCACCTGACGGATGATGAAGGAAAGCACATCCTCCCATTCTTTTGCCGTCATGGTGGAGGGTTCACCGGTGGTGCCGCAGGCGACGATGGCGTCCACGCCCTCGCTCACCTGGAATTCCACCAGATTTTTCAGGGCGTCATAATCCACTTCGCCCTTTTGAAAGGGCGTGATCAAGGCTGTGGCGCAGCCTGTGAACAGCACGTTGGACATGGTTTACTCCTTTCGCTGTTTTTTTCAAAAAAAGTTTACTTCCGCACAATGTACCCCTGGGCGCAGAGCAGCTCGGCGGACAGCACGCCGCCGCCTGCCGCGCCGCGCAGGGTGTTGTGGGAAAGGCAAACGAACTTATAATCGAAAATGGGGTCTTCCCTAAGACGGCCCACGGAAATGCCCATGCCGCGCTCGAAGTCCCGATCCAGGCGGGTCTGGGGCCGATCCGGCTCCTCCATATAGCGGATGAAGGGGGTGGGGGCGCTGGGGAGCTTCAATTGCTGGGCCACGGTTTCATAGTGTGCCCAGCGATCCAGCATTTCTTCCATGGCGGGCTTGCGCTCAAAGGAAACGCTCACCGCCGCCATGTGGCCGTCGGCCACCGGCACCCGCAGGCACTGGGCGCTGATGACGGGCAGCTGGGCCAGCTCGATGGCGCTGCCCTCGGCGTTCAGCTTGCCCCAAATCTTCCGGGGTTCCTGCTCGCTCTTTTCTTCCTCGCCGCCGATGTAGGGGATCACGTTGTCCAGGATCTCCGGCCAGCGGTCAAAGGTCTTGCCCGCGCCGGAAATGGCCTGATAGGTACATACGAACACGTTCTTGGGGCCGAAGTCCATCAGCGGCGTCAGGGCGGGCACGTAGCTCTGAATGGAGCAGTTGGGCTTCACGGCGATGAAGCCCCGCTTCGTGCCAAGGCGCTTGCGCTGGGCGGCGATCACGGCGGTGTGGGCGGCATTGATCTCGGGGATCAGCATGGGCACGTCGGGCACAAGGCGGCAGGCGCTGTTGTTGCTCACCACGGGGGTTTCGGCCTTGGCGTAGCTTTCCTCCAGCTCGCGGGTGGCTTTTTTGTCCATAGCCGTGGCGCAGAACACGAAATCGACCTTGGAGGAAACCTCCTCCACGTTCGCGGCGTCCAGCACCGTCATGTTGGCGGCCTTTTCGGGAATGGGCCAGGAGAAGGCCCAGCGGCCCTCCACGGCCTCCCGGTAGGTTTTGCCCGCGCTGCGGCCGCTGGCGGCCAGGGCGGAGATTTCAAACCAGGGATGATCCGCCAGCAGCGATACGAACCGCTGGCCCACCATGCCGGTGGCGCCGATGATCCCAACGCGATACTTTTCCATAATGCTCATCCTTTCTTCATCCTATCCTATGCGGAGAGTAAAAATCGGGTAACAGGGGGAAATCTTTCAAAAATGCACCCGGCGGCGAACTTCCTCCCGCACGGACCGGTTGCCATTGATGAAAAACAGGGAAAGAGAAATAAACAGGCAGGGGGCCAGCACGAAGGGGGACCAGGCGAGTTCCCCCGGCATGCCCTTGGCCCGGGCATGGAGAAGCTCAATGACCAGGCATTCCAGGGCGCACCCCGCGAACGATACGGCAAGCAGGGTGAGCTTGTTGAGCCATCCCCGCCGCCACAGCACGGTGATCAGCGTCACGATGGCCGCCCCTAAGGCGATGGACGGCAGCGCGATGGGGAAAAACCATTGGCCGGAGGCGCTGAGCCTCTCCACCAGGAACAAATACCCGTTCAGGCACAGGAAGGAAGCGCCGATGCCAAAATAGGTATGATACCGGGGCACCGCCACCGGGGGAGCCACCGAAAGAAACAGCATGACCAGCGCGCCGGAGGCGTAGCCGCTCCAGGTCACGCCGCCGGTGACCAGCAGATCAATCACCAGACACAGTCCGGCGGGGGCCAGCAGCATCAGGGCCGCCAGCATGAGCAGAAAACGCTTGCTGCGCTTCAATTCCTGCTCCGGCGTTCGCACCGGATAGGCCTTCGGCGCGGGCGCGGCGGGCTTTTCCGGCTCCGCCGGATCGTAAACCGGCGTTTGGCACAGCGGACAGCGCTTTTCTCCGGCCCCTAACTTCACGCCGCAGTGAACACAGTAAGCCATGCTTCAATCATCCTCCATGTTGCTTTCCACCGTGACCGGCACGCCCTTCTCCACCAGAAACCGCAGCATTTCCCGGGGCAGGGTGGTTTCCCGGATGTTGCTGGAAAAAAACAGGCACAGCTCGTCGCCCGTGGTGACGGAGGCGCAGTTGCACAGCGGCGCGGAGGGCGGCCCCAACTGGAACTCAAACCGGCGGATCAGCCGGTCCGTGCCCGTGGGCAATTCGGTGCGGCCCAAATTGGTGAGGGTGGAGGTCACCAGCCGGTCGCCCGCCTTGCGGAAAATGCTGCTGATGACCCAGTTTTTGATGAACCGGGGCACCAGACGAACCAGCAGGTTCTTTTCGTCCGCCACGTTGGTGGCGATCACGGCGCTGAGCAGCTTGGGGTTCACAGCGTACTTCATGTAGGCGTGTACCTCGCCCACGATTTCCTCGAAGGTGTAGGCCCCTAAGCGCGGATCAATGCCGGGATTGACGAAGGTGGAAAAATTGCGCATGGTGGGCGAAGGGTAGAAGGCCCGCATGTTCACCGGCACGGACACCCGCAAGGGCTTTTTGCGCCGGGGGCGCTGGGCCTCCTGGCTTTGGTAGGCCGTCCACAGCATCACGCCCACCAAATACTCCGTCACCGTGGCGTTCAGCTTCTTTGCTTCGGCCAGCAGGGGCGCGCAGGGGATGGACGCGGCGATGATGTGCAGAGTGTGGGGAATTTCGCGGGTGGCGGGGAAGTGATACGCGGGTTCTTCCTTCCGGGAGGCCCGCACGTGGGGCAGGGGCATGCGCAGAAACGCGTCCTGGGTTTCCTCCGGGCTGGGCTTGTCCAGGGGACGCACCGCGCCGCGGTCAAACTGCACCCTTTTCCCGCCTAACCGCAGGTATTCCACCGCCAGGGTCTTGATGAAGGTCAGCCCCCCGCTTCCGTCCGTCAGGGCGTGAAAGAACTCCGCCGAAATGCGGCTTCGGTAGTAGAATACCCGCAGCAGATATCCGTGATCCTGATGGAAACGGAAGGGCATGCAGGGATGGCCCGCGTCCTGCCGCACGGTGAGCGGTTCGTGGATTTCCTCTAAGTAATACCAGAACAGGCCGGACCGCATGCGCACTTTCAGGGAAGGAAAGCGGGGCAGAATATTGTCCACCGCCTGCTGCAGCCGCTTGGGATCGACGGCTTCGGTCAGTTCCACCGACATGCGGAAGGCGCTGCTCCACCGGAAGGAGGAAACCGCCGGATACAGCTTGCCCGCGTTATCCAGCTTGAACCAACGCTTTCCGCGCAAAGCCATTCCCCCTCCCGTACTGGCACAGTATACCATAAATAACCACGGCGCACAAGGCGCTGAAAGGATTTGTGTGAAAGTTTATGCAGGATTCACGATCGGGCGGGATTTGTCAAAATATTTGGTACGGCTATGGACGAATAATGCAAATCATGCTATAATATGCCATCCGTTGGCAATCGCGCGGAGAGAAGAAAACGGAAGAAGGTTGAAATTGTTGATGAAAAAATGCATCGTTTGGACGCTTTTGCTGATCCTCCTTTGCGGCGCTTGCGTGAGCGCGAACGCGGAATTGGAAAAGAATCCCTTGCTGGACGCGGCTTTTTCCGCCCTGGAAAAGGACAATATTTTTCAGCGCCGCTATAACGAGCTGACCGGCTCCAACGTGGAATCCCTGTTCGAGCTGGGCGTGCCCTACTTTTTCGGCCAGCAGGTGAGCAACGGCAAGCTGCTGAACAAAACGTATCTCGTATCCAAATATCCAGAATACGCCATCAAAAAGTGCCTGGAGGTCACCAAGACCTTTGTGAAAGGCGATCTGTATATTTATGGCTTTGACTGCTCCGGCTATACGCGGTGGATCTACGACCAGTGCGGCCTGGGCATGCATCCCGGCCTGCAGGATATGATCACCAAAGGCCAATACCGGCAGTATCACCTGTACAACGGCGGCAAAAACTGGACGAGCAAAAAGAAAGAGATGCCCGCCTATAACGAGCTGAAGGATACTCTGCAGGTGGGCGATCTGCTGGTGACGAAGCATTCCGCCCGTCACATCATGATGTACATCGGCACCCTTTCCGATTACGGCTTCACGGCGGAGGAAGTGCCCGATCTGGCCCCCTACCTGGACAATCCCCTGGTGATCCACTGCGGCCCCAGCCCCTTCTACGGCGAGCGCTTCCAGAAGCTGATCGACGAAAACCCCGAACGCTACGGCCGCTGCCATACCACCAACGGCGGGGTGGAGGTGTCCATTTTGGGCGTGAAGCCTGAGGAAGCCACCTATCACACCACCGTGTTCCATACGAAAATTTACAGCGCCGATTACGATTATTTCCTGATCGACGACGGCAATTACATGCTGACCCTGCGGGACATTGATAACGCCACCTCCTTCTGCTGGTATAGAATGCATTAAAAAATTGTTGCCCTGCGAAGCATTTTTTCGCAGGGCAAAACTCTGTAAAGAGAGGATGAGCGCACGGGCGAAGCCGTGGCGCGTCCCGCCGCTTCCGTATGGATAAGCGGCGGGCATCCAAAAAGAAAAGATGAGCGCACGGGCGGAGCCGTGGCGCGTCCCGCCGCTTCCGTATGGAAAAGCGGCGGGCAT
>JAFSNT010000027.1 GCA_017443295.1 Clostridia bacterium | reverse complement strand
CTGTTTGCTCGGATGGAAAGTGACAGTACCGCTTAGGAGAACTCTGCTAATTTGGTTTTGAAATATACAGGACTGGCAGGATCAGAAATTGTCGGCAAAGGATAAGGCATCATCCAGGGAGGCTTCCTGCTTGTCGTTTCCGCTGGATGAATCACCGTTTTTCGGAATGGAAGACTGTGAAATCACTGCAATCTGTCCGTTCACAGCCGCAGATTGAAGCAGACCGATGAGCGTATTCAGAATCACCATCGGCATGGCTTCCTTCGCGCCTTTCTCCACAGCATCCAATACCGATTGCAGAAAAGCATCCTCCTTCTCTCGGGTTTCCAGGTAGGGGTCAGCTTCTGCCCGTTCTGATCTCCCGAAATAGTCATTGACAGCTATCACTACCGCCCGGCTGTATGATTTGTACTTCTTTCTATCCATGCGCTGTAAATGCTCCCAGGCTTCCCGATCATCCGGATTTGCAAGGTTCAGCCGGATATTTGTATTGATCGTTTCCCGTTCCTTCACCATACGGCAATCCCTGCCTTCGCCAGTTTCCGCTTCGCCATCATCTCATATCCCTTGGCGGCAGCAAAAACATCATCGTTGATGATGACCTGTTTCGGATCATATTCCGCAAAGTTCCGAATCAGACAGGCACCGCCGCCCACCACGAACAACCGCATCAATTCCGGATTGTATTCATGTTCCCGCAGCTTACGGAAAATGCCCTGCACATATGCTGTCGCCGTCTGTCGGATGGAGGTCAGGAACCTTTCGCTGATTTCCGCCGTTCCAAAGCGGAATACACGTTCAATCACCGATTCATCTGCCGCCACACCGAATTGCTTCATCAGGTTTTCTTTCACCGCCAGCATACACTGGTTGACGCCAAACTTCTCTGTGTAGCATTTCTGCTCCTGCGGCATCCGGTCATTGATATACATCACGTTCATGGTGCCGTTGCCAATATCCGCCAACATATTCACCCCTGAAAACTCTACCAGCCTGTTTGCTACTGCCGCAAAGCCTTGGGGGAACACATCCGCGCCTACGAATTGGACGTGATAATTCTTTCCGTTGAAAGAGAAATCAGCCGCTTCATTTTGCAGCAGATACTTCCGAAAACTCTCCCGCTGTTCCCGCACCCAGGTCAGGGGCAAGCCTGCGGCAATATGCACTTTTGCCGAGTACATCTTCCGAATATTCATTTCCCGTGCAATAGCAGCCAGAGTCAGGATATAATAGTCCTCGTCCTGAATCTTGTCCGCGATAAACTCCTTGTGGCCCTCTCCGATCTTGAAGTACCGCCCCTGATAGATCAGCAGATTGTTTTTGAATGTCGGTTCAGAATCATAGGCCACCACGCCCGTCTTGAAACAGGTATTGACCGTTTTCATGTTCCCAAAGCCATGGTCAATTGCAGTGACCAGTACCTTTTCCTCTGTTCCAAAGTTGTTGTCCATCGTTTCTTTCATATGCTTTCCTTTCCGCCGTATAAATCGGCTTCAAATTGAGAATTGGTATAGAAAAAGCCGTCAGGCTTGAAATCTTTCCTGACGGCTTGCCGAGGTTATGTATTTGTGCTATCCTTTATGCGAAGATGATTTCCCGGAAGATCACTTCTTCCGCTTGGGCCTTGCAGGCGTTCATAATGCCGACCCACTTCATTTGATCAGCTGCTTTGAGCGCTTCTGTGGCTCCAGCATCTTTCGCTAAAGCAGGAACAATTGCTTCCAGCCTGCTTTGGGCAGCATCCTCTGTTTCGATCAGGTGGCCAAACAAGGTTCCGTTCTGAACCATGAGGCCAAACAGAACCGGTCGCCGCTCCCGCAGATACTCCCTCCGCATCCGGCCATATTTCCCGATGGGGCGGGTGGTATCGCATCCAACTACGACATTGGGGATCAAATAACCGTTCTCTTCGAGATAGGTGATATCCATTCTGTACCTCCTCGTTACTCTCCGTTGCTTGATTTTACTCGATTTCTTTGTCATGAGCACCGCTGTCTGTCGGCTGTAAATCAAGTGGTTCAGAATGGTTCCTTATCACCTCTTACTCCTCCAAAGAGTGGTTTCCCCCAGAAAACTTTCATAGTTATGCCGTATGCTCTAAACTCAGCTTGTCCGCGATCAAGGCGATGAACTCGCCGTTGGTGGGTTTATCGTCCGGCTGGGCCACGTCGCAGCCGAAGGCTTTGTTCAATGTGTCCACCCGGCCCCGGCTCCAGGCCACCTCGATGGCGTGGCGGATGGCGCGCTCCACCTTGCTGGAGGTGGTGCCGAAACGCCGGGCGATGGCGGGGTACAGCTCCTTGGTGATGCCGCCGATCATTTCCGGCTTTTCGATCACCAGCTTGATGGCCTCCCGCAGGTATTGGTAGCCCTTGATGTGGGCGGGAATGCCCATGGCAAGAAAAATGTTGGAAATGCGGTCGTCCAGATTCATGCCCACGGCGTACAGCGGCTCCAGGGGCGCGGCGGCCTGATGGGCGGCCACCTCCCTGATCCGATCCACCAGCACGGGCAGATCCACCGGCTTGATCATGTAGTACATCACGCCCAATTCCACCGCCCGGCGGATAAAATCGTCCCGGCCCAGGGCGGTGACGGCGATCACCCGGGGCCGCTTTTCCAGGGGCGCGCGCTGCAATTGGGCCAGCACGCCGAAGCCGTCCAGGGAGGGCATGATCATATCCAGCAGCACCACGTCCGGCTGCTTTTCCTGAATCATTTTCAGGGCGTCCTGGCCGTTGGACGCCTCGCCAACCAGGGCGATGTCCTTCTGGGTTTGCAGGTATTGGGTCATGGCGGCGCGCAATTCGTCGTTGTCGTCTACGATGGCGGTATGGATCATGGATGGTCGCTCCCCTCAATGAAGAATAATGAAGAAATCCCGGCGACGCGGCAGGATCGGGGATGCGGCTTCCCCTGCGGGATGCGCTCCTATTCCGCACCATTCCTGCCACTTGCTGGAAGATTCGTCCATAATTATAACGGAAAGAAGGTAATGAACCGTAAAATGATAACTATAAGAATTATTGATGACAAAACTCATGAAAAGGAGCGCGCGGAGGAAACGGGGGCCGACAGGAAAGCGGAAGATTCCGCAAAAGCCGCCAGGAGGAACGAAAACGGGCGTTCTGATTGGCCCGCCGTTGACGGGGGCGGCCCGATTTGCTATAATACATTCATCAAAAACGGGAGCTGAGACGGATGAAATTTGAAAGCCTATCCACCGAACAGGTGAACGAGCAAAGCAGGAATTTGGATATGCTGTCCCCCCTGGAGGCGGCGAAGCTCATGAACCGCATGGATCGCCAGGCGGCGGAGGCGGTGGAAACGGCCCTGCCCCAAATCGCGGAGGCGGTGGAAAAAATCGCGGCGCGCATGCGGGCGGGGGGCAGGCTGATTTATATCGGCGCGGGCACCAGCGGACGGCTGGGCGTGCTGGACGCTTCCGAATGCCCGCCCACCTTCGGCACGGACGAGGGGCTGGTGGTGGGCCTGATCGCCGGGGGCGATTACGCCCTGCGCCACGCCGTGGAACGGGCGGAGGACAAGCCGGAATTGGCGGTGGAAGCGCTGAAGGAAATCGGCTTCAACGAAAAGGACACGCTGGTGGGCATCAGCGCCAGCGGCTACGCGCCCTACTGCGTGGGCGGGCTGGATTACGCCCGTTCCTTGGGCGCGCTCACCGTGGGCCTGTCCTGCAACAGGGACGCCATTCAGTCCCGCCACGCGGAAATCGCCATCGAAATGCCCACCGGGGCGGAAATCCTGTCCGGCTCCACGAGGCTTCGGGCGGGCACGGCCACCAAAATGGCCCTGAATATGCTCACCACCCTGACCATGGTGCAGCTTGGCAAGGTGTACGGCAATCTGATGGTGGATATGCGGCCCACCAACCAGAAATTGCAGGATCGGGCGGTGCGCATCGTGCAGAAAGCCCTGGAGATCGAAGATAAGGCCGAGGCCGACGCCCTGCTGGAAAGCGCGGGCCGGGACGTGAAAACCGCCATCGTCATGCGCTCCTGCGGCGTGGATCGGGAAACAGCCCGGGCAGCGCTGGAGAAAAACGGCGGCTTCGTGCGCCGGGCGCAGGCGGAGCTGAAAGTGGAAATTGAAAAGTGAAAATTTGAATTGAAAAATCTTGCACAGCGTAAGTAAAATGGGACATTTTATCATTTCACTTTCCACTTTTCACTTTTCACTTTTTCGCGCCTCGCCGACTGAAAAACTGTGAAAAAGGAGCAAGCGCCATGCGGATACTGCTGGTAGAGGATGAAAAGGGCATTTCCTCGGCCATTTGCCAGATGCTGAAAAAAGAAAACTTTTCCGTGGATCCGGTATACACCGGCACCGACGGGCTGGATTACGCCCTGGCGGGGATTTACGACGCCATTATTTTGGACGTGATGCTGCCGGGCATGGACGGGTTTCAGGTGCTTTCTTCCCTGCGGAAGGAAGGGATCAAGACCCCCGTGTGCATGCTCACCGCCCGTTCCGGGCTGGAGGATCGGGTGCGGGGGCTGGAAAAGGGCGCGGACTATTATCTGCCCAAGCCCTTTCAGATGGCGGAGCTGATCGCCTGCCTGCGGGCCATCACCCGGCGGCGGGAGGACGCGCCGGTGATGGAGCTGGCCTTCGGGGACATCGTTCTCAATCAGCAGGAAGCGAAACTGATTTGCAGCGCCACGGGCCAGACGGTGAAGTTAGGGGCCAAGGAATACCAGATCATGGAAATGCTGCTGCGCAATCCCCGCCAGATTTTGAATAAGGATACCATTTTCGAGCGGATCTGGGGCTATGAAACGGACGCGGACATCAGCAATTTGGAGGTATATCTGTCCTTCGTGCGCAAGAAGCTCACCTTTGTGGGATCCCAGGTGAAAATCAAGGCCACCCGGGGCATCGGCTATTCATTGGAGGAGGGCGTATGATCCGCAGGCTTCGGCGGCGGGTGATCCTGGTGGCGCTGGCCGGGCTGCTGCTGGCCTCCGCCGGGCTGGTGGCCGCCATCAACTGGATGAACTGGAACAGCTTAGAGCAGCAGGCGGGCCAGGTGCTGGATATGCTGGCCGAAAACAACGGGCAGCGCCCCGCGGCGGACGGCGCGGAGGGACAGCGGCCCGTGAAGCCGGAGGGCACCCAGCCGCCGGACAGAGGCCCCGGCGAGATGAAGAACAAAAAGAACCGGGGCAGCAAGGCCGTGATGAACGCCGCCAGCATGACGAATTATTATACGGCCACCGTTGACGAAGCGGGCCAGGTGCTTTCCTGGCACAGCGACCGCACCGATCTGTACACCGATCAGGAAATCGCGGACATGGCGCTTTGGGCGGTGCAGGCGGGCAAGGACAGGGGCCGGAACGATAGCCGGTTCTACTGCCTGACGGAAAAGAACGGGGAAAAACTGCTCATCGTAGTGGACAGCCGGCTGGAGATCCAGAACGCCGAAAGCGTGCTGCGCCTGACGGTGCTGGTGGCGGTGATCGAGGACGCGCTGCTGAGCATCGGCGCGGTGTGGCTCATCCGCAAACTGGTCAAGCCCGTGGACGAGGCCATGGAAAAGCAGAAGCAGTTCGTGTGGGACGCCAGCCACGAGCTGAAAACGCCCCTGGCGGTGATTTCAGCCAACGCCGACGTGCTGGCCGCCGAGGCGGGGGAGAGCAAGCCCCTTCAATATATCCAGTCCGAGGTGCGGCGTACGGACAGCCTGATCCAAAACCTGCTCACTTTGGCTCGCATGGAGAAGGGTACGGTGGAGGCGGTGTACGCTAAATTCGATTTGAGCCGCGCCCTGCTGGAAGTGGCGCTGCCCTTTGAATCGGCGGTGTTCGAGGAAGGAAAAACCCTGGAAATGGATATCCCGGAGGGCGTCGAATACACCGGCGACGGGGAAATGATCAAGCAGCTTGCGGTGATCCTGCTGAGCAACGCCCAAAAGTATTCCGACGAGAAGGGAAAAATCCGCATTGCTTTGGAAGCCAAGGGCGATAAGCGCATCCTGCGGGTACACAATACCGGCCCCGCCATCCCCCCCGAGGCCCAGCCAAGGATTTTTGACCGCTTTTACCGGGTGGATTCCTCCCACAATCGGGAGGTGGAAGGCAACGGCTTGGGGCTGGCCATCGCCCAGAGCATCGTGACCGCCCACCGGGGAAAAATCACCGTACACAGCGCCGAAGGCGAGGGAACGGAATTCACAGTGATCCTGTAACGCATTGGGGAGAGGCATGAAAAAACTGCTTTCATTTTTGACGATCCTGACGCTGCTGACCGGGGGCGCGCTGTCCGAAGCCGCCCCGGTCCCGGAAGGGGTGGCGGAGATCATTTGGGGATTTCAGGAAACGTATCCCGACGGGTATTTGTGGAACGGGGAGGAGGCGGATTTCCTGCAAACGGTCAGCGACGCCGCCTTCGGCAGCCTGCCCGCCCGGCGGGTGAAGCCGGTGGATTACGAGGCCCTGCGGCCCGGCGATATCCTGCGGCTCAAAAAGGATACGTACAGCGTGATGATCCTTGAAAAATTCGACGATCACGTAACGGTTGTGGAGCTGTGGACGAACGGCCGCGTGTATTGGGGCCGCACCCTGAGCAAAAGCGCCGCGGAGGCGGGGGATTACGTCATGACCCGCTATCCCGAATAAACCGGTATACGAAAAACCCCGCCTTTCAGTCATCGCCTGAAAAGCGGGGCATCCTTTATCCGTTTTTTCGTTTCAGCCACACCATCAGCACCGCGATATCCGCCGGGTTCACGCCGGGGATGCGGCTGGCCTGGCCCAGGGACAGGGGCCGCCGGGCCTGGAGCTTTTCACGGGCCTCTAAGCGCAGGGCGTCGATGGCATGATAATCGGTATCGGGGGGAAGAACGGCTTCCTCCATGGCCCGGGTCTTGTGGATCTGGGCCATTTCCTTTTGCAGATAGCCTTCGTACTTGATTTGAATTTCCGCCTGTTCCCTGGCCCCGGCGGTATAGCCCCAGCCGTCGGGCAGGGTCAGGTGGGCGTCGGGGTGGCGCAATTCCTTATCCATGCCCGCGTCGGAAAGGCGCTTGACCAGTTCCTCCGTCTCCCGCTGCTTCTGTTCGGCGCGGCGCAGGCGGGCGTCGGTAATCAATCCCAAATCCCGGGCTTTTAACGTCAAACGCAGGTCGGCGTTGTCCTGGCGCAGGTACAGGCGGTGTTCCGCCCGACTGGTCATCATGCGGTAGGGTTCGTCGGTGCCCTTGGTGGTCAGGTCGTCGGCCAGCACGCCGATGTACGCCTGATCCCGCGTCAGCAGGAAGGGTTCGCGCTCCTGGCAGTACAGGCAGGCGTTGATGGCGGCGTACAGGCCCTGGGCCGCCGCTTCCTCATAGCCGGAGGTGCCGTTGATCTGGCCCGCCGTGTACAGGCCCGGTATGTGCCGCGCGCCCAAATAGGGGGTCAGGGCCAGGGGGTCAATGCAGTCGTATTCGATGGCGTAGGCCAGGCGGGTGAGGACGCAGCGCTCTAAGCCCGGAATGGTGCGGTACATCTGCCATTGTACGTCTTCCGGCATGGAGGAACTCATGCCCTGCACGTACCATTCGGGGTAGCCGTCCCCCTCCGGCTCTAAGAAAAGTTGGTGCCGGTCCTTGCCGGCGAAGCGCACGATCTTGGTTTCGATGGAGGGGCAGTACCGCGCCCCGGTGCCGTTGATCTGGCCGGTGAACATGGGGGCGCGGTGGAGGTTCTGGCGGATGATTTCGTGGGTCTTTTCGTTGGTCCAGGTAAGGTAACAGCTGATTTTGTTTTTGGGCGGAATATCCGTCATGAAGGAGAAGGGCGTCACCGGCTCGTCGCCGGGCTGCACCTCCATTTTGTCAAAATCAATGCTGTTTTCGGCAACCCGGGCCGGGGTGCCGGTCTTGAAGCGGCGCAGGGAAAAGCCCAAGTCAGCTAAAGACTTGCTCAAATAATTGGCGGGCATCAGGCCCTGCGGCCCCGCGTCCCATTCCGCCTCGCCGATAATGATGCGACTTTTCAGGTACACGCCGGTGCATACCACCACCGCCCGGCAGGGGATCACGTCGCCGGTCAGGGTCTTGACGCCGGACACTTTGCCGTTTTGCGTCAATATTTCCGCCGCTTCCCCCTGGCGCAGGGTCAGGTTTTCCTGATTGAACAGGGTTTTCAGCATGCGCAGGTGATAGGCCCGCTTGTCCGCCTGGATGCGCAGGGAATGAACCGCCGGCCCCTTGCCCCGGTTCAGCATGCGGCTTTGCAGGGTGATGTCGTCCGCTGCCAGGCCCATTTCCCCGCCCAGCGCGTCCACCTCCCGCACCAAATGCCCCTTGCCCGTGCCCCCGATGGAGGGATTGCAGGGCATGAGGGCCACGGATTCCAAATTCAGGGTCAGCAGCAGGGTGTCAAGCCCCATCCGCGCTCCGCAAAGCGCCGCCTCGCAGCCCGCGTGGCCCGCGCCGATGACAATGAGATCAGCCAAAGAAGTGTTCCTCCGTTTTTGAGTTCAGTGTATCTCCCTGTGACGGGTACAGGGACGGCAAACCGGCATTCAGCATACGGTGTATCCTTTTGCGGATAGTACGGTCAGGGCTTTCTCGAAGTTCTCCGCTTTTACAAGAATATAATCTGTGTTGAAGGTTGATACCGCGAAGATCCCGATCCCGTTATCCGCCAGGATCCCGGACAGCTTCGATAAGATTCCGATCAGAGAAAAATCAAGAACGCCCGCTATGCGAAAGCCTTTCCACCCGTCGTCACGCGCAACCGTTTCAGTTGGAGTATCCTCCGTTTTGCACACTAAAGATAATTCTTCATCCGTTTTCCCGATAAAAAAGAGTTCGGCTGTCATATCTATATTTGCTGTATCCGGTACTTTGCAAACAGTCAAATCGCATTCCAGTTTCTTTAGCTCCATAGGTTCCTCCGTCAAAGCCCGATTTGTCGCTTCCGTTAAACGGCGTATATCCTATAATATTTTCTGCATGACTACAGCATCTTTAAACATCCCGTTTACATAAAAATATTTTTTATATATTCCTATATCAGTAAACCCCATTTTATGGTACAAATTGATGCCTCTTACGTTATCTGAGATTGCTTCCAGTTCTATCACCCTTAACTTCATCTTCTTTGCTTGCTCGACAATTCTTTTTAGCATTTCTGTCCCTATTCCCTGATTCCAGTATTCCTTTTTTACTGAAATCGAGAATTTAGCCCGATGACGGATTCTTGCCGCATAATATCCCTCTAATTCCGCTCTCGCAATGATCTGTTCGTTTTCAAGAGCGATCAAAACAATGCTGTTCTTCGAGTCTTTACTCATAGCCAATTTTCGTTTTACGCCTTCAATTGGGACATTAAATTCATTTTCTCCATGCAGCAAATTATCAGACTCTCCACCCACTTGATTCAGATATAAAATCATTTTCTCCGCATCATCTGGAACAGCCTCTCTTATGATATATGGATGATTCATGGAAGTCCTTCCTCTCCGATAGTTCTTCCTTAAAATTCCGATTTATCCATCCCGTTTATATGGCGTATACCGCCCGTTCACCGCCCACATAGGGCAGGCGGGAATAAGCGCACACCAGATTGGCGTGGCCGATTTGCCGGATTTCGCCCCGATAGGGCACGGCCACGGGGCGCAGGTGCATGCCGATCAGCGTGTCGCCGATATCCAGCCCCGCGTCGGCCTGGACGTTCATGACCAGGCAGGGGGCTTCCATCTGCTTCCACGCCGCGGCGGGAACGCTGCCGCCCGCCTTGGGCTGGGGGATGGCATTTACGCGAACGTAGCGGTTTTCAAGTGCCGCCTTTAACGGCATGACCAGAGAACGGTTCAAATGCTCGCAGCACTGAAAAATGGGCACGAAGCCCCGCTGACCGCACACGTTCAGCACGGCCCCGGCCACCCATTCCCCGATTTCCGGGGCGCTGGCCTTGCCGATCTGTCCGCCCGCGATTTCGCTGGTGGAACAGCCGATCACGATTTGCGCGCCGGGCTGGAGCTTCGCGGCCTTTGCTAAATCTAAAATGGCTTTCGTCACCTGGGCGCGGATGATTTGTTCGTCGGTCATTTTTATTTCCTCCTGAAAGCGTACATTCCAATAGCCGCCGCAATGGCAAGGTTCAAAGAATCCACCTCGTCGCTGCTGGGGATGCGCACGGGCTGGCCTACCTGCTGAAATTCGGGGGGCAGGCCGGAGCCTTCGTTGCCGAAAATCAGGGCGCAGGGGTGTGGGGCGTCTTTCGCCGCGTCGTCCATCTGCACGGAGCCGTCCAGCATGAAGGGGTACGCCGCGCGGGGGGCAAATTCCTGCCAGTAATCGGAAAAATCGGCGTATTCCGTCACGCGCAGGGAAAAGAGCGCGCCCATGCTGGCCCGGACCACCTTGGGGTCGTACACGTCCGCCGCCGGGCGGATGATGGCGACGTCGTGATACCCGAAGCCAAGGGCAGTGCGCAGGATGGTGCCCAAATTGCCCTGATCGGAAATGTGATGCAGAACGATATGGTTGCAGGCCCTGTCCAGGGGCAGGGGCCGCTTTTCAAACACCGCAGCGGCGAAGCAGTTGTCCTTCCCGGAAATGCGGGAAAGGGCTTTATCGGCAATTTCCACGCGGATATGCTTTTCCTCCGCCAGTGCGACCAGCTTTTTCACGCCCTCGCTGTCCTGGCCCCTGGAGGAAACGAGCAGCCGACGCATGAGTTCGGGCCGCTTGGTCATGGCTTCCAGGGAGGGGAAAAGGCCGGGGGCGTAAGAATAATCCAGTTCGCGCTTGTAGGCTTCCAACGCGGGCATGGTTCGTCACCTCAAAAATTTCTTGATCAGATTCAGCTTTTTCTTGGAATAGGGGGGATAGCGCATTTGAATGTCCGGCCAATTGCCCTTCAATACCACGGCTTTTTCGTGGGTGAAGGTTTCAAAGGAGTATCTGCCGTGATAGCGGCCCATGCCGCTCTGCCCCACGCCGCCGAAGGGCAGGCGGCTGGAGGACAAATGCACCACCGTATCGTTGACGCACCCGCCGCCGAAAGGCACCTGCCGCAGCACCTTTTCCTTGACCCCCACCCGGCGGGTGAACAGGTACAGGGCCAGAGGCCGCTCCCGCCCGTTGATGCGGGAAATGACCTCGTCGACGGTCTTAAAGGTGATCACCGGCAGCACCGGGCCGAAAATTTCCTCCCGCATGACGGGGGAATCCCAGGAAACGTCCGTTAAAATGGTGGGTTCGATGCGTTCCCCGTCCCCGTTTCCGCCGCAGAAAATCTTTTCGCCCTGGATCAGGCCCATCACTCGCTGGTAGTGCTTGGCGTTCACCATTTTGGGCCATTGGGGGCTGATGAGCGGTTCGCCGTAAAATTCCTCCCAGCACCGCCGGATGCCCGCCAGCAGCCTGTCCTTCACCCGTTCCTGCACCAGCAGATAATCGGGGGCCACGCAGGTCTGACCGGAATTGAGGGCCTTGCCGAAGGCGATGCGCCGGGCGGCCACGGCGATGTCCGCCGATTCCTCTACGATGCAGGGGCTTTTGCCGCCTAACTCCAGTGTGACGGGGGTCACGTACCGGGCGGCCTTTTCCAGCACCACCTTGCCCATATTCACCCCGCCGGTAAAGAAGATGTAATCGAAGCGTTCCTCCAGCAGGGCCTGGTTTTCCGCCCGGCTGCCGAGGATCACCGCCGCCTGCTCCGAGGGGAAGCAGGAGGACACCAGATCAAAAATCACCTGGGCGGTGGCCGGGGCGTAGGCGCTGGGCTTCACGATGCAGTGATTGCCCGCCGCGATGGCCCCGATCAGGGGGTTCAGGGTGAGCTGGAAGGGGTAATTCCAGGGGGCCATGATGAGTACAACACCATAAGGCTCCTTCAAAACGCAGCTGCTGCCGGGGAACAGGGACAGGGGCAGGGGCGGTCGCTTGGGCCTGGCCCAGCGGGACAGGTGCCGCAGGAAGCAGGAGATTTCGGAAAGCACCATGCCAATTTCCGTCATGTAGGCTTCCTCGTGGCTCTTGCCCAAATCCATTTGCAGGGCTAAGCAGATGCGGTCCTCCCACTGGACGATGAGCTTGTAGAGCTTATCCAATTGATCCAGCCGGGATTCCACGCCGCGGGGGTTCATCGCGTAAAAGGCGTGGCGCTGCAATTCCACCAGTTCATGAATGTTCATGAAGCAGATCCTCCAGGAGTTTCTTGGCCATTTCCTTGCCCCGCGGCCCGATCTCGCCCACGGGACCCACGCAGGAGGGGCAGCCCTGGGGGCAGTCGCAGTCGGAAACCAGGGTGAGGGCATGGGTGAGCAGGATGTCCCGCATGCGGAAGGCTTTTTCCGCCAGGCCCACCCCGCCGGGGCAATTGTCGTACAGGATCAGGGTGGGCTTTTCCGTGAAGGGGCACTTCACCTGATAGCTCACCGCTAAATCACGGGGGGAACACATGAGGTACAGGGGGGCTAAAATGCGCAGCAGGTTGGCGATACCCAGCATGCCGCTCTGCAGATCGTCCTTTTCGTACTTTTCGGCGATGCTGTCCGGCACGGTGCGCCACATGGCGGTGGTGTGCATCTCCGTTTCCGGCAGGCGCACGGGGCCGAAGCCCACGTTTTCGTTGTTGTCGAAGCGCATCTTTTTGAAGATTTTTACCAGCGCCACCACCTTGACCTCGCCCAAAGCCGCGCCGTCTTCCTCTTTCTCGATGTCCAGCAGGGACAGGCTCACGTTCAAATCGGCGTCGGTGTAGTAATCCACGTTCACCCGGCGGATGAAGGCCTTGCAGGCGTCAAAGTCCAGCTCCTCCACCTGGTAGGTCTGCCCCTCGTGCATATAGATGGCGTTGGGGTGCAGCAGCATGGGCGCGGTGAACCGATCCATTTCGCCCACGATGCGGGGATGGGCCGGGTCGGTGATGTCGTTGATGAGAAAGTTTTCCGTCATGGCGGTGCGCAGGCTCATTTCGCTGGCGGGAAAGTCCTCCGCCATCCAATGGTAGGTGCCGCCCACGTTCCGAAGGATATTGCTTTCTTCCAGATATTCCAGCATTTCCGCGCCGCCCGCCGCGTTGCCTAAGGTTTCCCCGGCCTTGAAGGGCAATTCATAGGCGGCGCACTTGAAGTGGCTGAGCAGGATATACAGGTTGTCCGGGTTCAGCAGGGCGTTTTCGGCGGGCTGGGTGAAAAAATAATCGGGATGGGTGACGATGAACTGGTCCAGGGCGTTGCTGCTGGCCACCATGAACGTGGCGCTGACCCCGTGCCGCCGCCCGGCCCGGCCTGATTGCTGCCAGGTGCTGGCGATGGTGCCGGGGTAGCCGCACAGCACGCAGGCCTCCAGGGCGCCGATGTCGATGCCCAGCTCCAGGGCGTTGGTGGACACCACGGCCTGAATGTCCCCGGCCCGGAGGCCCCGTTCGATCTCCCGCCGCTCGGAGGGCAGATAGCCGCCCCGGTAGCCCCGCACCTTGCCGCTGTTGCCGATGGGGTCGGACACCAGTTCTTTCAATTGCCGGGTTAGTACCTCCACTTGCAGGCGGCTTTTGGCGAACACGATGCTCTGCACCCCGTTTTTCACCAGCATGGAGGCGATGGCCCGCGTTTCCGGCAGCACGCCCTTGCGGATGCCAAGCTGCCGGTTCACCACCGGGGGATTGTAGAAAATATAGTGCTTTTCCCCGGCGGGCGCGCCGTTGTTGTCGATCAGCGTCACGGGCCGCCCGATGAGGGTTTCCGCTAATTCCTTGGGGTTTTGGATGGTGGCGGAGCAAAGGATAAACTGGGGATGGCTGCCGTAAAATGCGCACAGGCGCATGAGACGGCGCAAAACGTTTGCCAAATTGCTGCCGAACACGCCCCGGTAGCTGTGAATTTCGTCCACCACGATGTATTTCAGGTTTTCAAACAGCTTCACCCATTTGGTGTGCTGGGGCAGGATGCCGCTGTGCAGCATGTCCGGGTTAGTCACCACCACATGCCCAGCCTGTCGCACGGCCCGGCGGGCGGCGGCGGGCGTGTCGCCGTCGTAGGTGAAGGTCTTGACGTCCGCGCCCAAAAGCTCGATCAGCTCGTACAGCTCGGCCACCTGATCGGCGGACAGGGCTTTGGTGGGGAAGAGGTACAGCGCCCGGGCGTCGGGGTTTTTGAGGATTTCCGCCAGCACGGGCAGGTTATAGCACAGGGTTTTCCCGGAGGCCGTGGGCGTGACCACCACGTAATCCTTCCCCGCCTGGGACGCGGCGAAGCATTCCGCCTGATGGGTGTACAGCTGATGCACCCCATGCTTTCCCAGGGCGGCGGGCAGACGGGGATCGACGCCCTCCGGCCAGGGGGCGTACTTCGCCTCCCGGGGCGGCACCACGCGCCACGCCGTCACGTTTTCCATAAAGAACGGGTCGTTTTTCAGCTTTTCCAGCATTTGCGTCAGGTTCATAGCGGCCCCCTATAATGATTTTTTACCGCGCCAGACCCAAATTTTTTTTCAGCGCATCCTGGAGTACCTGGGAGAAGTTGATATTCTTTTCCAGCGCGGCGGCGTTCAGCCAGGCGGGGAGGGTGACGGTGCGGTTGACAGAACGGTTCACCTTGGCCAGACGGATGGAGGGCATGTACACGTCCACCAGCACCACGCGCTCGTTATCTTCTGCCTGGATGGCGTTCAGGGCGGAAGGGGAGGGAATGGACTCCCCGTCTTCTTCCATACCATAGAGTACAGCGCCCAGCAATTCACGGGCGGAGAGAAGGGCGTCGTCATCGTTTTCGCCGCTGGTGGCACAATCCAGATCGGGAAAAACTACGGCGATTTCCTGGTCGGGTTCATAGGTGAAAACGGCGGGGAAGAAATAACGTTCGGGCTGTTTCATGGGCAATTCCCTCCTTATGAGGCAATAATAGCACATATAAAAATATTTGTCAATGAATGGGAAATATAAAACAAAAAACCCCGCCGCTTGCGCGACAGGATTTTCGCTTTGGTGGAGGTGAGGGGAATCGAACCCCTGTCCGAAGATTCAGCTGCATGGTTTTCTCCGAGCGCAGGCAGGGTTTTATCATTCCCTCCCGCGCGCGCCCCCCGCCGGGCTTGCGCGTTCAGTAGCCTCTTGTGCCGAGCCGCTCCGAGGCCCCCGCGGCTCCGTTCCCTACATCAATGACGCCGGTGGGCCGAGCCGTAGGCGCTCGGTGTCGACGCGCTGCTCTTAGGCAGCGAAAGCGTACTGAGTATTGTCAGTTAATTTTATTTTCCCCGTTTTAACGCGGTCAGGGTCCGCGGCTCGCTTACCATACCTCCGACGATCCCCGTCGAAACCAGTACACCCCCATGGATGAAGTTTATTCTCCCCGGTTGTTGGTGCGCACCATGCGGGCCATTTCCCGCTTCACGTCCCGCTCGGCGGTGCTGGCGCGCTTGTCGTGCAGGTGTTTGCCCACGCACAGGCCCAGGTTCAATTTCATGCGGCCGTCTTTCAGGTACACGTCCAGGGGCACCAGCGCGTAGCCCTGGCGCTGCACCTGACTGCCTAACTTGCGGATCTCGCTTTTATGCAGCAGCAGGCGCTTGGGGCGCAGGGGGTCGGTGTTGAAGATGTTGCCCTGCTCGTAGGGGCTGATGTGCATGCCCTGCACGAAGATTTCCCCGTCCTTCACCATGGCGTAGCTTTCCTTCAGGTTCACCTTGCCCTGGCGCATGGATTTGACTTCCGTGCCCTTGAGTTCAATGCCGCACTCGATGCTTTCCTCGATGAAGAAGTCGTGCCGGGCCTTTTTGTTCTGGGCGATGGGCTTCACGCCCTTTTTCTTAGCCATGCGGCGTCCCTCCTTCTGCATCGTTTCCTGTGCCGAAAAATTATATCACAAAAGAATGGGAATTGCAATGGGATGTGTTTCTATGCTATAATACGCGGCAGGAGCGGGAAGAATGTATGATCCATTCTTCTGTTTGTGCTTCAACGATTTTCAGAAAGAAGATTCTTTCTTATGGCTTTCTCGGAAGGGGGTCTGGGGGAAACCTCTCTTTGGCCTCCAAAGAGAGGTTTCCCCCAGAAATTCGTGAATCCTAACGGAGGGATGAACATGCAAGTGAAAGAATTGGCACAGAAAGCCCGGAGCGCCTCTTATACCTTATCCGCCCTGACTGTGGAGCAGCGCAACGACGGGCTGAAAGGCATCCAGCAGGCTTTGAAAGCCCACGCCCAGGATATTTTTGAACAGAATAAGCTGGACTGCGCCCAGGCGGAGGCGGAGAATTTGGCTTTCCCCCTGCTCAAACGCCTGAAATTCGACGAAGGAAAGCTCAAGGACGTACTGGACGGCATTTCTTCGCTGATTTCCCTGCCCGATCCTCTGGGCCGCACTACCCTGGCCCGGGAGCTTGCGCCGGGGCTGAATCTGTACCGGGTCACCTGCCCCATCGGCGTGATCGGGGTGATTTTTGAATCCCGGCCCGACGCCCTGGTGCAGATTGCGTGCCTATGCCTGAAAAGCGGCAACGCGGCGCTGCTGAAAGGGGGCCGGGAAGCCCTGCGCACCAACCGCGCACTCATGGCCGCCATGGAAGAAGGCACTAAAGACTTGCTGCCGGAAGGCTGGGCCGCCCTGCTGGAAACCCGGGACGACGTGAACGAAATGCTTTCCCAGGACGACAGCATCGACCTGATCATCCCCCGGGGCAGCAACGCCTTTGTGCGCTATATCATGGATCACACCCGCATCCCCGTCATGGGCCACGCGGAGGGCCTGTGCCACACCTATGTGGACGCTTCCGCCGATATGGATATGGCCGTAAAAGTGACCGTGGACGCCAAAACCCAGGCCCTGGCGGTGTGCAACGCCACGGAAACCCTGCTGGTGCATCAGGATATCGCCGCCGCGTTCCTGCCCCCCTGCGCGGAAGCGCTAAAAGCTAAGGGCGTGGAGTTGCGGGGCGACGAGCGTACCCAGGCCATTATCGACTGTCTGCCCGCCACGGCGCAGGATTGGGCCACGGAATATTTGGACGCCATTCTGTCCGTCAAGATCGTGGATTCCATCGACGAGGCCATTACCCACATCAACCGCTACGGCTCCCATCACACCGACGCCATCCTGGCGCAGGATGAAGCCGCCCAGCGCCGCTTCCTTACCGGAGTGGACAGCGCCGGGGTGTACGTGAACTGCTCCACCCGCTTTGCCGACGGTTTCCGCTACGGCTTCGGGGCCGAGGTGGGCATTTCCACCGGCAAGCTCCACGCCCGCGGCCCCGTGGGATTGGAAGGCCTGTGTACCTACAAATACCACTTGATCGGCTCCGGCCAGACCGTGGAGGACACGGTGACCGGGCGCGTCCAGTATACCCATCGGGATTTGTGATCTTTTATGTTTTAGAGGGCGATCTGCCTTCTAAAAAGCTGAGGACACTGCTGGTTTGGGTAGAAATGCGGTAAAAGGAACTGCAAGAAAACTGGGATTTGCTGTCCACTGGCAAAAAATATTTCAAAGTGGAACCCCTGCGCTGAGGGGAGCGAGGATCATGATTTATCCAAAGGCCGTTGCGGTAAAGCCGCTTCCAGATTATATGCTTCAAGTAGATTTTAATAATGGTGAACGCCGCCTGTTTGATGTGAAGCCTTATCTGCGCGGAGAATGGTTCTCCGAATTGCAGGATGAAAAGGTCTTTCAGGCCGTAAAGGTGGAAGGGCTGTCTGTGGCATGGCCGGACGGGCAGGACATTGCGCCTGATTGCCTATATCAAAACGCCGTGCTGATGAATTGAAAGAATCCAGGAAAAGCGCGCCCTGGATTTTTTATGCCGTGCTATGCTTGACGCACAAAAAAACCAGCCATTTCTGACTGGTTTACTGGAGCTGATACCCAGATTCGAACTGGGGACCTCATCCTTACCAAGGATGCGCTCTACCGGCTGAGCTATATCAGCATCAAGCGGGGCAACGGTGATATATTACACCCAAACCGGGAAAAATGCAAGAGGGAAAATCAAAAAAATTTTTGTATACAATATGGGGCGGAAAATGTGTGAAGAATCCGTTAAATGCCTTTCCTTCTCTTTACATTCGGGGGGCGATATGGTATACTGAATTTCAGCGGGTCAACATTCGCCCAGTGGGGCAAGCTATGACCACAGAGGGGAAAGGAGGAAATCGCCGGTGCTGGATGAAATGACCGTTTTAAGCCGCATCGCGCCCGATCTGATGGCCGATATCGGCCGCCGGGCCCAGGTGCTTTCCTCCATTGAGAGCATGCAGCCCGTGGGCCGCCGGGCCTTGGCCGCGCGGCTGAACCTGCCGGAACGGGAGGTGCGGGCCGCCGCCGCCGCCCTGAAAGAACAGGGGCTTATTACCATGGACGCGGCGGGCATGCAGCTGACCCCCCAATCCATCGAAGTGCTTTCCGGCGCCCACGATTTGAGCCGCGCCATGTTCGGCCTGACCAAGCTGGAACACGCCCTGTCCCAGCTCTTAGGCGTGCCCCACGTGGTGGTGGTGGCCGGGAACGCGGACGCCGATCCCCAGGTGCTCAAAGAAGTGGGCCGTGCCGCCGCCCATCGGGTGCACAAGCTGCTGCAAAGCGGCACCACGCTGGCCGTCACCGGCGGCCGCACCATGAGCGAACTGGCCCACGGCATCCAATCCGCCACCCCCATGAACGTGATGGTTGTGCCCGCAAGGGGCGGCGTGGGTTCCTCCGTGGAGACCCAGGCCAACGCCGTGGCGGCGGAAATCGCCCGCCGGATCGGGGGCCATCATCGGGTGATGCATGTGCCCGATTCCCTGGACGCGGCGGCTTTGCAGGAAATGATGAAGCTGCCGGAGGTTCGGGAGACCCTGGAGCTTTTGCAGCGCGCCGACTTGGTGGTGCATGGCGTAGGCCGGGCCGACAGCATGGCCCAGCGCCGCCATTTGAGCGTGGAAGCCCTGGAGCTGCTGAAAAAGCAGCGGGCGGTAGGGGAGGCCTTCGGCGATTTCTTCAATATCGAAGGAAAAACCGTATTGCAGACCAGCACCGTGTCCTTAGGCATCGGCAAAGCCTACAAGGAGAGCAAAATGGTGGCCGTGGCCGCCGGGGAACGCAAGGCGGAAGCCATCATCGCCGCTTCCCGCCATGAAGCCCACGATTCTCTCATCACCGACGAGGCCGCCGCACAGCGGATCGTAAGCCTGCTGGGCGGGAAAGAGCAAAACAGGTAGGAAGTAGAAAGTAGGAGGTAGGAGGTTTATATAGCCGCAATGAAGCGCTGTCCTGTTTATTGCGCAACCAAAAGCATAATCATTATTAAACCTTATACCTCCTACTTCCTACCTCCTACCTAACTACTTCCTACCTCCCACCTGAACACTGGTACCACGGCCCTCAAAGGGCTTTGGCATACAACACCCCAATTTACCAAATAGGAAAGAAAAAGGAGTGCATCAACATGAGCCTGAACAAGAAAACCATCGAGGATGTAAACGTGCAGGGCAAAAAGGTACTTTGCCGCGTAGACTTCAACGTGCCCATGGACGGCGAACGCATCACCGATGAAAACCGCATCAACGGCGCTCTGCCCACCATCAAGTATCTGCTGAACAACGGCGCCGCCCTGATCCTGTGCAGCCATATGGGCAAGCCCCACAACGTGTTCAATGCGACGCTGAAGCTGAACAAGAAGGAAAAGGCCAAGATCGAAAAGCTGCCCGAAGCCGAGCAGGCCGAAGCCACCGCCGCCGCCCTGGAAAAGGCCAAGAAGGACGTGACCAAGCTGAGCCTGGCCCCCGTCGCCAAGCGCCTCTCCGAGCTGCTGGGCCAGGAAGTCATCATGGCTAACGACGTCATCGGCCCCGACGCCCAGGCCAAGGCCGCCGCCCTCAAGCCCGGCCAGGTGATGGTGCTGCAGAACCTCCGCTTCCACGCCGAAGAAGAAAAGAACGATCCCGAATTCGCCAAGGCCCTAGCTTCCATGGCCGAGCTTTTCGTGAACGACGCTTTCGGCACCGCTCACCGCGCCCATGCCTCCACCGAGGGCGTGACCCATTACCTGCCCGCCGTCTGCGGCTACCTGATCGAAAAAGAACTGCGCATCATGGGCAAGGCCCTGGAAAACGCCGACCGGCCCTTCGTGGCTGTCCTGGGCGGCGCGAAGATCGAAGACAAACTGAACGTCATCAACAATCTGCTTGAAAAAGTGGACACCCTGATCATCGGCGGCGGCATGGCCTTCACCTTCCTCAAGGCCAAGGGCTATGAAATCGGCCAGTCCCTGCTGGACGCCACCAAGATCGAATATTGCCAGGACATGATGAAGAAGGCCGAAGAAAAGGGCGTGAAGCTCCTTCTGCCCATCGACTCCGTGATCGTGAAAGAATTCCCCAATCCCATCAACGCTGAAATCGAAACCTGCGTGGTAGATTCCGATAAGATCCCCGCCGATATGCAGGGCTGCGACATCGGCCCCAAGACCGTCGCGCTCTTCGGCGAAGCCATCAAGGCCGCCAAGACCGTCGTCTGGAACGGCCCCATGGGCGTGTTTGAGAATCCCGTCCTGGCCAAGGGTACCCTGGGCGTGGCTCAGGCCATGGCCGACAGCGACGCCGTGACCATCATCGGCGGCGGCGACAGCGCGGCGGCTGTGGAACAGATGGGTCTGGCCCCCAAGATGACCCACATCTCCACCGGCGGCGGCGCTTCCCTGGAATACTTAGAAGGCAAGACCCTGCCCGGCGTCGCGGCGCTGAACGACAAGTAAGAAAAAAATAAGTAGGAGGTAGGAGGTAGGAAGTAGGAGGTTAGAAATGTGAGTTTGATCTATGATAAGAGCAAGCAGTTTGCAATCCATATTGTTCAATTGTGTAAGTTTTTACGGGATGTAAAGAAAGAATACGTTCTTTCTAAACAGCTCTTACGGTCTGGCACATCTATCGGAGCGAATTTGGCGGAAGCAAAATATGCTATCAGCAGGAATGATTTTATCGCAAAACAATACATCGCCTTGAAAGAAACTTCGGAAACGCTGTATTGGCTTGAACTGCTGTATCAGACCGATTACCTGACCGAAGAACAATATTGCGATTCCATTGCGAAAGCTGATGAATTGAGAAAACTCCTTTCTGCTTCTACGAAATCGCTTCAAGAATCATAACCTCCTACCTCCTACTTCCTACCTCCTACCTTAAAACATAGAAAGAGGTGCATTCCCATGCGGAAACCGATCATTGCCGGTAACTGGAAAATGAATAAAACCCCCGCCGAGGCGAAGGCCCTGGTTAATGAATTGAAGCCCCTGGTTGCGGATGCCAACGCGACGGTCGTCGTGTGCGTTCCTGCCGTGGACATCTATGCCGTGAAGGAAGCCGTTGAAGGCTCCAACATCCAACTGGGCGCGCAGAACGTGCATTTCAAGGAATCCGGCGCTTACACTGGCGAGCTTTCCGCCGCCATGCTGAAGGAAGCGGGCGTGGAATACGTCATTATCGGCCACAGCGAACGCCGTCAGTACTTCGGCGAAACCGACGCCACCGTGAACCTGCGCACTCTGGCCGCCGTGAAAGCGGGCCTGACCCCCATCATCTGCGTGGGCGAGCGCAAGGAAGAACGGGAAGCGGGCTATACCGACGCTCTGGTGGAATACCAGACCCTGATCGCCCTCAACGGCCTGACCCCCGACGAAATCAAGAACGTGGTTGTGGCCTACGAACCCGTGTGGGCCATCGGCACCGGCCTCACCGCCACCGACGAGCAGGCCAACGAGACCATCGGCGTCATCCGCGCCGCCATCTGCCGCAAGTACGGCAAGGACGTGGCCGACGCTGTGCGCATCCAGTACGGCGGCAGCATGAACCCCAAGAACGTGAAGGGCCTCATGGCCCAGCCCGAAATCGACGGCGGCCTCATCGGCGGCGCGTCCCTGAAGGCTCCGGACTTCTCCCTGGTCGTGAACTACGACAAGTAATCCCGCTTCACAGGCAAAACCCCCGCTTTTCAGCAATGAAAGGCGGGGTTTTCCGCGCGTCGGCGGCTTCCGGGAAAGTCCCAAAAGGAAGAAATTATGGAGGAAGCTATGTATAAAACATATCAGGAAGAATTCTTGATCCGCACCAGCGACTGCGATTTTATGGGCACCCTGCGCCCCAGCGCCATCATGCAGATCATGCAGGAATTGGCGGGCACCCATTCGGATCTTTTGGGCTGCGGGCGAAACACCCTGATCCAGAACAATATCGTGTGGATCCTGACCCGCTGCGAGATCCACATGGACAAGTACCCCAAAATCGGCGACCGCATCACCGCTGAAACCTTCCCCACCGCCAACCGCCGCTGGTTCTTCCCCCGCTATTATTTCTTCCGGGACGAGGAAGGCAATATCTTAGGCTGCGCCGCCACCCTCTGGGCGCTGCTGGATATTCAGAACCGCCGCATGCTGCCGCCGGGGGATATCGCCAAAATTTTGCCGGACAACGCCGAATTGCCCGTGCCCATCGGCCTGCCCGCCACCGTGGACACGGTGGATGGCGAGGAAAAGACCCTCTTGCGCAAGCCCGTCTACTTCGACCTGGACGTGAACCAGCACGTCAACAACACCCGCTACGCTGACTGGGCCTGCGACGCTTTGGGCGTGGAAGTCATGAGCAAGTATTGCTTGGAAACCCTGCTGGTCAATTACGATTCCGAAGTGCTGCCCGATCAGGAAATCACCCTGCGGGTGTACAAAAACGGCCTGAATTACCGCGTGGCGGGCTATCACGAGGATAAGCTGCACTTTG
>JAFSNT010000026.1 GCA_017443295.1 Clostridia bacterium | reverse complement strand
CCGGTAAGGGTGGAAAGGTGCGGTAAGAGCGCACCGGCGGCCTGGCGACTGTGCCGTCATGTAAACCCCATCCGGTGCAAGGTGTAGGGAACGCATAGGGCGGCCCGTCCTGTTCCCGCAGTACCGCTCAAGCGCGCTGGCAACTTCGCGCTTAGATAGATGGCCATTTTCAACAGAACCCGGCTTACAGGCCGCGCTTTGTCACATACACAAAAGAAAAAACGTCCCGGCGCTGTCCGGGGCGTTTGTGCTTCATAATGAGAGTGGAGAGTGGAGAGTTGAGAGTTGAGAGTTGAGAGTTGAGATTTATATAGTCCGCTCAAACGTGTTTTTCCTATGATAAGCGACAGGATGACAGCTATTTAATCTCAACTCTCCGCTCTCAACTCTCAACTCTGAATCAACCCATTACCGTGTGAGTTTGTAATTCCCGTTGTAGATGCGGTACACCGCCACCACCTTGCCCACGATGGTCACGGACCGGGCGTAAAAGGGGCGCATGCGGGGGTTTTCCGGCTGGAGACGAATGCGGTCCGGCTCCTTGAAATAGCGCTTGCAGGTGGCTTCGTCGTCGATCATGGCGATGATGATTTCGCCGTTCTGGGCGGTCTGCTGGCGCTTGACCACAACGTAATCGCCGTTCATGATGCCCGCCATAATCATGCTGTCGCCCCGGATTTCCAGGATGAAATGGTCGCCGCTGCCCGCCATTTCTTCCGGCAGGGTCATAAAGCCCTCGGCGTTTTCCTCCGCCAAAATGGGCGTGCCGGCGGCCACCTTGCCCAGCAGGGGCACTTTTACCATGGCGGGCTTTTCTTCCTTTTTCACGATGGTGCGGGGCTTCATGGCTTCCCTGTGCAGCAGGCCCTTCTTTTCCAGGCGGTTCAGGTGGCCATGTACGGTGGACGTGGATTTCAAATCCACCGCCAGGCCGATTTCGCGCACGGAGGGCGGGAAGCCGTTCTCGTCGATGTATTTTTCGATATATTCCAAAATGCGCTGCTGCGTATCGCCGTTGGGACGCCTGGGCATGGCAAACACCGTCTTTCATGGGAGAATTACAAGATTATTATAACAGGCAAACAAGTGTTTGGCAAGGGACGAAAACGAAAAAAATGGGGGAAAGGTTCATGAAGCAATGCGTGCTGTACGACCGGGAGTGCATCGAATGCGGCGAATGCGACCGATGCGATCTGGATCCCAACAAAATCTGCGATAACTGCATGAAGTGCGTCAACGGCGATCAGATGTTCCGTTCCATTCTGATCGACAAGGTGATCGCACCGGAGGACGGCAAAAAGCCGGACAAGGCTCAATCCTGATCCGCTGGATCGGTACTGGGCAGCGGCACCAGGCGGGACGCTTTGCGCTTGTTCAGGTCCGACATGGCGGCGTAATGGCGGCGGGTGGTGTTCACGTCGGCATGGCCCAGCACGTCGGCCACCAAATAAATATCGCCGGTTTCCTGGTACAGGTTGGTGCCGAAGGTACTGCGCAGTTTGTGGGGGCTGATGCGCTTTTTCAGCGGCGCGGCCACCAGGGCGTACTTTTTCACCATGTTTTCCACGGCCCGCTGGGTCATGCGGCGCTTCTGCATGGAGAGGAACAGGGCGTTTTCGTGGCCCTCCAGGGGCTGGATTTGGGCGCGTTCGGTGAGATATGCCCGCAGCGCCTCCGCCACCTGATCGGGAAAGTACAGGATGCTCTGATCGCCGCCCTTGCGGGTGACGAGAAAGGCGTTCATGTCAAAATCCAGGTCGTCCACGTCCAGCCCCACGCACTCGCTGACGCGGATGCCCGTACCCAGGAACAGCAGCAGCATGGCGATATCCCGGCTTCGGGTGAAGCTCAGATATTTCTGCTGCCGGGACGTCAATCCGTCGCCGGAGGATACGGCGTCCAGCATCTTCTGCATTTCGTCCGGTTCCAAGCGCAGAATGGGCTTATCGTGCAGCTTGGGAAGCTCCACCAACGTGGTGATATTGGCATCAATAATACCATTTTTATACATGTAATCGAACAAGGAGCGCAGAGAACACAGCTTCCGCATGATGCCCAATTCGTGATTGCGCACCACGCTGGATTCGCCGGATTCCTCGTCCGTCACATAATATTGCATCAAATATTCCTGATAGCCGATGATATCCCGCTTCTGAATCATTCTCAGATGCTTGTCCGTAAAGAACCGAGGCTCCACGTCGGCAAAGAAAGGATTTTCCCGGGTCAGGTATTGGAAAAACAGCCGGAAGTCGTAAGCGTAGGCCAGCCGCGTCAGGGGACTGGTGGTTTGTGCGATGGAACGGAAAAAATCTGTGCAGGCCATGGGCAATTCCTTTTCAAGCTCCCGAACCCGATCCATGCGGCGGATAGAAGCCTGATCGTGATAGCTGAGCGTTTCCTTCAAAATTGTTTCCTCACAATCCGTTTTTTCAGAGTACAAAGTTCAGAGTTCAGAGTTCAGAGTTCAGAGTTCAGAGTTCAGAGTTCAGAGTTCAGAGTTCAGAGTT
>JAFSNT010000025.1 GCA_017443295.1 Clostridia bacterium | reverse complement strand
GGCGTCGGCGTCGGCGTGGGAGTCGGCGTCGGCGTCGGCGTGGGAGTCGGCGTCGGCGTGGGGGTCGGCGTCGGCGTCCGCGAAGGCGACGGCGAAGGCGTGGGGGTGGGTTCCCAAATCTTAGGTTTCACCGGCACGTCGTACTGGATGCTCGTCTGCCCGTCAATGGTCAGATAGAAGGGAATGGGCACCAGGGGGGACTGAATGAACAGGGTGTCCGGACCCTCGCTCATTTCCACATAGTAAAGCCCGGAGGAAAGGCCGGTGAACTGGATCCTGCCCTTCTCCGTCATGGTGGCCACCCGGCCCTGATACGGCGCGACGTTCTGGTCTTTGATGATCAGGGAAATGGCGTTGATGACCTCCTCGATCATCTGAGAGTTATCGTTGCCGTCGCTCAGATCCTCCATGATCTGCGTGATCTTGGAAGACAGCCCGGCGTACCTCTCCACGATGCCCCAGGAAACGAGGCCGCTGCCGTCCACATTGCATTCGGCGATTTTGTACAGGCTCATTTTCACCGTCTGATCCTTGTACTTTTCCGCCACGCTGGACGGCAGATCCATGGTCAGTGATCCAAGCCGTTCCGCCGCCTCAACGGAAAAGACGATCGCCACCGCCAGCACGACGATCAGGAAGCAAACCAGGAGCTTTTTCCGCATTTTCCTCACCCCTCAGCAATGTTGCGCTTTTTACTGTCAGACGGCAGCCTGTAATGCCGCCGCCTGATGATTTCCACCAGCAGCATGAACACCAATCCCGCCGCCAGCAGCGGCGAACCGATCAAAAGCACGTTCACCGCGTCCGACGGGATGAACGCGCCGTCGCTGTGTTCCATCACGACGGCATTTTCGGGAAGGCTGAGCAGCTTGCCGTAAACCAGCAGCCTTTCCTGCCCGCCTAAGTTGGTCATCACGGCCAGCCAGGCGTTTTCGCCCTCCGGCATGCGCACCTTCCCGGCCTGGGTCTTCTGGGTTTCCACCACCTCGTAGGCCTGCGCGCCGCAGGGCGTGAAAAGATACATGACCGTTCCCTGCTTCACCTGATCCAGCCTGTGCAAAAGCTGGGCGCTGAACATCTGAAATTTTTCCAGCCAGGGGTCGATCCAGGGATTATTCACCTGGAGCAGCCGCCCGTTGTTCCCGGCCAGCAAGGTGCGCGTTCCCTTTTCGCCCGTGGGCAGGGCGCTGGTGGAGGCGTGAATCGCGCCGGTATCCCGGGCCAGGCTGTTGCCCGTGGGATACACCGGCAGGCGCACCCCGATATCGGGGATTTCCAGCACGGCGATCAGCCCGTTCACCGTTTCGGCTTCCGGAAGCTCCTTCCCGGTAGCGCCGGAGGCCAGGGCCTGATTGTAGGCGTCCCAGGCGGCCCGAAATTCGGCGGCCCGTTCGGCGCTCATGGCCTTTACCTGCTTTTCAAAGCCTTCGATCAGCGATATCCGCTGGGCCTGCTCTCTCTGGTCGCTGAAATAGGGAAACAGAACGCAAAACAGCACGGCCGCAACGGCCAGCAGGCACGCCAGGTGAATCAAAAAGCTCTTCATCGTTCCGTTCCTTCCAATTCAGGATTGCGCTACCGGATCAGCTTGCCCGCCCGGTGCAGCGGCCACACCGTGTATTCCGCCACGGCCAGGATCTCCTCGGCCTTCACATAACCGTAATCGGGGCTTCGGCTGTCCACGGACAGGCGGTATTCGTCGCCCAGGACGAAAAAGGAATCCTCCGGCACCGTAATGGGCCGCGTCGCCAGCTCCCCGTCGTAGCCCGAAAAATCGCTTTTGAAATCGGACACTGCCTTGCCGTTGATCCACAGCCTGCCGTTCTGGCTCAGGGCCACGCTGTCGCCCCCCACGGCGGCCACGCGCCGGAACTGCCAGCCGCTGCCATGCTCGAACAGCACCACCTCGCCCACCCGGGGCCGCGCCCCGTGGGTGCGGCGGCAAAGCACCACGCTGCCGCTGAGCAGGGTGCCGTTCATGCCCGCGCCCTTCACCACGGCCAGGGTATAAAACTGATTGAACACGTACCAGCCCGCGGCGGCCGCCAGGGTAAACCAAATCAGCAGGCCCCAGGCCAGCCGCCTGCGCTTGCTCTTTCTTTTTACGCGCCGCATCTCCCGCAGCACTTCTTCTTCCGTTGGCCGGTACAGCTCCATGCCGTTTCCTCTGCTTTCCGCTCGTCACTGGTTTTGATATTGGTATTCCGCCTATATTATAGCATAAAACGCCCGCCGAAACAAGAAAAACAGCGGCGAAAGGCCCCTAAAACACACAAAAGCATGATAAAAAATGAATGGAATTGTAATATATTTACAATCAAGCGGGGTCATGCCCGCGTCAGGCGGATATCCCTGCCCTGAAAGAAGATGGCCATGCCGGTGCGCGTGTCCAGCAGGCGTGAGGATACCCGCTCCGTATACCGGGCGCGCAGCTCCTCCCGGCTCAGATTGGTGCTTACGGCGGTGTACAGCCCCTGGCTCAGGCGGGCGTTCAGCAGATTGTAAATCTGCTCCACCGTGATGTTTTCCATCAGCGGCTCCATGCCCAAATCGTCGATCAAAAGCAGGGGCGCGTCGAAGTATTCCCGGGCGCTTTCCCCGGCGCGGGAAAAATAGGCGTTTTTCAGGGCGTTCAGCAGATCGTAGGCGGTGGTATACAGCGCATCCACGCCCTTTTCCCGGGCGGCGGTTTCCACGCACTCCAGCAGGAAGGTCTTGCCCAGGCCGCTGCCGCCGTGAAGCAGCAGGGTTTTCACCGGCCCTTCCGGCACGCCCAACGCATACTTTTCGCACCGATCCCGCACCACGCGCATGTATTCCCGCTGGGTCACGTCGGTGCCCGGCAGGGGAAGATCGGGGAAGCGGGCTTCGTCGAACCGGGCGAAGGACGCCTTTTCCTCCCGCCCCTGCCCCGCTTCCGCCAGGGCCTTTTCATACGCCGCCTGGAAGCAGGCACACCGGCGCATGACCGGCCCCTCGTACACGTACCCCGTATCGCCGCACAGGGGGCAGGCACACACCGGGGACAGGTAATCCGAAGGATAGCCCTTTTCCGCAAGCAGGGCGGCGATTTTCCGGTTGTATTCCTCCATGGCCCGCTCCGGGTCGGTGGGCACGCCGCCCGCAAACGCGCCGCGCGCCGCGCGCAGGATCATTTGGTGCCGCTCGCCGAGCAGCCGATCCAGGTCGGGATGGTTCTGGGCGATCTCCCGCAGCCGCCGGTCTTCCTCCCGCCGGTTTTCCGCCTGCCGCTGTTCGTAGGCCTCCGCCACCCGGGCCAAGACTTGATTATCCACGCTGCTTCCTCGCTTCCTCGATCAGATCGTCGGACACCGCCAGCAGCTCCGCTTCAGTATACTGCCGCTGGCCGTACTGCTGGGCGCTGACGGTTTTCGTTTTCGGCGCTGACGGCGGCCTGCGCCTGCCCTGGGCCTGCTCCACGCTGGTGATGCCCGCCTCGTGCCACGCCTCCAGCACCTTATCCAGATAGGCGATTTTGCCGCCCTCGGCGTTGCGGGCCTGTTCCGCCGCGCAGCGAAGCAGCTCCGGGCCGTAGCCCCAGCCCCGCCATTTTTCGTACAGCTTCCGGTCGGCCTCCGTGGGCCTGCCGCTGTGGCCGCAGGCCTCGAACAGCTCCCGCAGGGCCAGATTGGCTTCCCGGTACTTTTCCAGGTACTGGCGCACGGCTTCCTCCGTGGTCAAGCCCCGGTTTTTCCAGGAGGCCAGCAGGGCCTTCATATCGTCTAACTTTTTGTGGGTGCGCAGGCATTCGTCCGCCGCCAGCAGCAGCACCCCGTGGGGCTGCTCCGAAAGCATGGAGCGGTAGACCGTGGCGGCGGCGGGACCCGAAATTTTTGCCCCCAGCCGGGAAAATACCTCCTGGGCCTTTTCCCGCTCTTCCTTTTCCTCGTCCAGCTTTTGGGCCATGCCCTCCCCCGTGCGGGCGTCCGTTTGGGTGCGCAGCCGGTTCAGAATGCCGTCCAGATATTTGAAGGACGGGTCGCCGCCGGTGGTCTCCCGGCAGGCGTCCAGCACGGCCTGCGGCTCGAAGCCCCATTCCCCGGTCCATTTCTCGTACAGGGCCAATTCGTCCTCCGTGGCGGCCCGGCGCTTGCCCATGCGGGAAAGCACCTTTCTGGCCCCGTCCTGGATGATCTGGCTGTGCTGCAAAAATTGCTCCGCGTCCTCCGAACCGGCCACATTGGCCTCCTTCATGGCCACGGCCAGCTTTTCCGCCGCCTTGAAGGAAAAATGAACGCCCCGCTTTTCAATGCAGTGATGCAGCAGCATCAGCACCGCTTCCTGGCTCAGGCCCACGTCCCGCACCCATTCCCAGGCCAGGGCGATTTCCGAGGGCTTCACTTCCCGCCGGTCACCGAAAACAGGATAAACGTTTTCCGCAAAGGATACGTATTCTTTATCTACCGGCAGATCGGCCAAATTCGCCGTCTGGCGCTGGGTGGGGGAATAAAAGCGATAGACGGGAGGCTCGCTGCTGATATGGGACACCAGCGCCCGGCGCTCCCAGTACCGCAGGGCCGCCTCGATTTCCGCCCTGGGCATATCCAGGTCCGCCGCCATTTCCTCCAGGGTGTACTCCGGCCCCTTCCAGGCGCAGGCAAACAGGCCCCACAAATACACCTTTACATAATCGCCCTTGGCGTCGGGCAGATAATCCAGGATGAACCGATTTTCTACGGCTGTCACGCCGTAAATCTTCGCATCCTGATCGAATTCAAACATGCTTTTCCTCCTTCGCGGGGATGAGCAGTGCCCCCAATTGTGCCAGCAGCACCGCCGCCAGCATGAGGGCGCAGCCGATATAGCCTCGGCCGTCCATCCTTTCTCCCAACAGCAGCGCCCCGGCAATCACGCAGAACACCGATTCCAAAGACAAAATCAGCGCCGCGAAGGCGGGCCGAATGCCCCGTTGCCCCAGGGTCTGGCACAGGTAGCCCACCCCCGTGGACATAATTCCGCAGTAGGCCACCGGCACCAGGGCGTGCAGCAGGTTTTCCCCGGACACCGTTTCAAACAGCAGGGCGCATATCCAGTTCAGCGCCGCGCCGAACACGAACTGCGCCTCGCACAGCCTAAGCGGCGGCACAAAGCGGACGAAATGATCCGTAGCTAAGATGTGCGCCGCCCAGAAAAACGCCCCCGCCAGCAGCAGCCCGTCCCACGGGGCCAGGGTAAAGGCTTCGTCCTTGGGCACGCACAAAAGGTACAGGGCGGGCAGGGCCAGCAGCAAGGCCAGCCAGGTGGTGATCCGCGTTTTTTTGCCTAAGAACACGCCCAGCACCGGCACCAGCACCACGTACAGGGCGGTGAGGAACCCGGCCTTGCCCGCCCCGGCCTCCCCCACGCCCGATTGCTGGAGCAGGGAGGCGATAAACAGGATCACACCCAAGGCCGCGCCGGACAGGGCCTGCCGCCTGGTAAAGGGTACGGCCTGCCGCCTGTTTTCCCGCAGCATCAGGGGCAGCACAGCTACGGCCCCTAAGGTAAAACGGCTGGCGTTAAAGGTAAAGGGCTGCAAATAGCGGCTGCCCTCCCGCTGGGCCGCCATGGCGAAGCCCCAAATGGCCGCCGTGAGAAACAGCAGCCCGGCGGAACGCAGTTCTTTCTTCATGGAATTTCCATTCTTTCTTTTCCCGTTTGAAAAATCCCGGTCGCGGTGACAATCGGGAAAGCCCGATCTTCCACCTTTTCTATCATACCACAAACTTACCGGAAAGCCAAATAGATTCTTCGAGGTGTACGCATGAATTACAAATCGGCATTCACAGGGGTACATTGGGGGCTCTCCGCCCCCAAACCCCCGACCAAAGGTCTTCGACCTCTGGACTCCATCATCGGAACAAACTTGAAATCGGAAAGCAAGCTATACTCCGCTGTTGCTTGAGAAAGAAAGTCAAGCTTGGCGACGTTGTGCTTCTGGCCCGGCCGCTGAAAGCGGCCAACCCGGATGCAAAGCATCCGGGGAAAGCCAGGGAATAATCCCGAGGAAAAAGCGAGCTTTTTCTCTGGGATTTTCCCGGCTTTCTTGGGCCAGAAGCTCTCTAACTTTCGTAACCCCCAGCGACAGGCGAAAGTTGTTTGTTTTTCCCATACAGTTTCATCGCTGAGTGGAGGTCCAGGAGGTTCAACCTCCTGGCGCAGGTCTGGGCGCGCGGAGCGCCCAGCGTAACCCTCCCCGCATAAAAACGGCCTTGGAAGCAACGCCTCCAAAGCCGCAAAAGAATGATGCCGCCATTATTTCCCCGGGGTGATTTCCCCCGCCTTAGTCAGGGCAAGCTTGGTAATGACGGGGCCGATCAATTCAAACACCAGCACGCCCGCCAGCACGATGGTGTTTACCTGGCTGCCCAGGGTGGGGAACCGGGCCGCGACCAGGCTTGCCATACCGATGGCGACGCCCGCCTGGGGCAGCAGGGTCAGGCCCAAATACTTTTTGATGTTGCTGTCCGCTTTCACGCACACAGCGCCAAGCATAGTGCCGCCCCATTTGCCCATGGAGCGCAGCAGCAGGTAGCCCACGCCGATGAGGCCCACGCTGGGAAGAACGCTCAAATCCAGATCTGCGCCGGACAGCACGAAGAACAGCAGGAACAGGGGCGGGGTGAAGCGGTCGCACTGCTCCATGAGCACTTCATGCTGCTGGCTCAGGTTCACCATCACCGCGCCGATCATCATGCACACCAGCAGGGAAGAAAGGTTCCACATATCGCACAGGCCCACGCCCGCCAGCACCAGGGCGATGGACAGGGCCAGCTTGTTGCCCCGGCTGGCGAAGAACCGGGCCCCGAAGGCCAGCACCCAACCCAGGGCACCGCCCAGGGCGATGCTGCCCACGATTTCTAAGATGGGGGTCAGCACCATGCTCTGCACCGTCACCGCGCCGCCCAGCATCCCCTGGGCCACGGAGGCGGAAATGCTGAACACCATCAGGCCCAAAGCGTCGTCCATGGCAACCACGGGCAGCAGCATCTGGGTCACGGGGCCGTGAGCCTTGTACTGCCGCACCACCATCAGGGTGGCGGCGGGGGCCGTGGCTAAGGCGATGGCGCCCAGCAGCAGGGCCAGTGGCACGTCCACCCCAAAGGCGATCAGACCCACGTCCACGCAGATCGCCGTGGTAAGGCCCTGGAAAACGGTGATGGTCAAAGGCGCTTTGCCGATTTTTTTCAGGTACGCCAATTTGAATTCGCCGCCGATAGCGTAGGCGATAAAGCCCAGGGCCGCTTCGGAAATCACGCCCATGGACTCCGCCTGTTCCTTGGAAATAATGCCCGCCACGCAGGGCCCGATGATCAGACCGGCCACCAGGAAAGCCGTTACGTTGGGCAATTTCACGGCCCGGGCGCCGCGGCTCACCAGCAGGCCCGCCGCCATGGCAATACCGATCAGCAGCAGAATGTTCATTTCTTCTTTTCCAGTCCTTCCACCATGGTCAGCGGCAGGGCGAACATGATGCCGCTGTCGGGCACGTCCAGCCCGCCGGTCACTTCATTGACCACCTGCCGCGCGATATCCACCTGCTCATCCTT
>JAFSNT010000024.1 GCA_017443295.1 Clostridia bacterium | reverse complement strand
GAAGGTGGATAAGGAAAACACCACCATCATCGACGGCGCGGGCGACAAGGAAGAAATCAAGAACCGCGTGAACCAGATCAAGGCCCAGATCGCCGAAACCACCAGCGATTACGACCGTGAAAAGCTCCAGGAGCGGCTGGCCAAGCTGGCTGGCGGCGTGGCCGTGATCCAGGTCGGCGCTGCCACCGAGATCGAAATGAAAGAGCGCAAGATGCGCATTGAAGACGCTCTGGCCGCCACCCGTGCCGCTGTGGAAGAGGGCATCGTGCCCGGCGGCGGCGTGGCCCTGCTGAACGCCGTTTCCAGCGTGGCCGGTCTGGTAGACAAGACCGAGGGCGACGCCAAAACCGGCGTGCAGATCGTCCTCCGCGCCATGGAAGAACCCATGCGGCAGATCGCCGTGAACGCGGGCATCGACGGCGCTGTGATCATCGAAAACATTCGCCGCAGCGGCAAGACCGGCTATGGCTACGACGCCCTCAAGGGTGAATATGTGGACATGATCGAACGCGGCATCATCGACCCCACCAAGGTGACCCGTTCCGCCCTGCAGAACGCCGCTTCCGTGGCCGCCATGGTGCTGACCACCGAATCCCTGGTCACCGACATCCCCGCGCCCGAACCCGCGGCTCCCGCTGGCAACCCCGGCATGGGCGGCATGTATTGATCGGATAAAGGCAAATACGAACCCCCGGCTTCCGAAAAGAGGCCGGGGGTTCTTGCGTTTCCAAATATATCAATCTGCCAAGCGAACAGTGAGCGATTCCTGAAGGACTTTGGAAAGAGACAGCCCTTTTCTTTCAGCGCCGTCCACCATCCATTGGGGGATGGATACGGTTTTCCGAATGGGCCTTGTGTCATGCTTTTTCTGATAGGCTTCCAAATCGGCGGTAACAATGACCGCCATTTCGCCGTCCTTCAATTCAATTGTGGGAGACGGAGCAGAGATTTCCTCCCCCACAGCTTTTGCCGCCGTCAAGAAGCTGCACAGCGATTCTTCCGCTTCCTTCTGAACGTCAGTCAGTCCCTTGCATTGCGCGTGTGTACCCGGAAGATCGGGAAAGTCGATCGCGTACCAGCCATCATTGGCCTTGATGACCCGCGCAAGGTAAACCTCCTTTTTCATCTTGTCTCCTCCTTCAAATCATCATATGCGCGAAGCACACATGAACTCTTTTTATCACTGTTTATTCTATTCTATTTTTACATAATTTATTACGCAATGTCAAGAGAAAAACTATTTGTAAACAGGACAAACGCATGAGTTGCGTTAAAAGACAAAAGATCCTTCGCTTAACGTTCATGACGGGGCCTTCCGGCCCGGCCTCCGCTGAAAACCAGCCCAAGGGCAGGTTTTCCGGGCGCTTCGGCCCTCTCGCTCCACGTTGCTCAGGATGACATTGTTTGATATTTTGTTCTTTGTTTGGCTGTGAAACCGCAACTATTTATCAACCAACCCAGATGTCATCCTGAGCACCCCGAAACGATAGTGGAGGGGTTAGCGAAGGATCTTTCCCCTATTGTACCAGTTTTGTAACTCATGCGTTTACCCTGTATTTGTAAATAAGCTGTTTTTCTGCTCTTTTGTACACAGCCGGAACAGCGGGGCGGTTGTTTTCCGTCCCCTTTTCTGCTACAATGGGCGGCGAAAACAGAAGAAAGCGCAAGGAGGCCCCTATGGCGATCGAGCAAGTAAGAGCGTTTTTCCGGCAGTACGGCATGGAAGACCGGATGCGGGAATTTACCGTTTCCAGCGCCACGGTGGAATTGGCGGCGGAGGCCCTGGACTGCGCGGGCTGCCGCATCGCCAAAAGCCTGTCCTTCTCGGTGAACGGGGCGCCCATCTTAGTGGTGGCCGCCGGGGACGCCAAGGTGGATAACGCGAAATTTAAGGCACAATTCGCCGTGAAGGCCAAAATGCTGTCCCCGGAGGATACCCTTTCCCTCATCGGCCACGCGGTAGGCGGCGTGTGCCCCTTCGCGGTGAAGGAGGGCGTGAAGGTGTATTTGGACGCCTCCCTCAAACGCTTTGACACCGTGTTCCCCGCCTGCGGCAGCAGCAACAGCGCCATCGAGCTGACCATTCCCGAGCTGGAACGGTATTCCGCCTGCGCGGGCTGGGTGGATGTGTGCAAGGGCTGGGAAGGCTGAACGCAAAAAAACGGCGCGAAAAGCGCGCCGGATAAACAGTTCAGTTTGATACTGTCGGGCAGCCGGGTTCTTCCCCGTCCCCATAGACGTTGACGATTTGGGGCTGCCACACGTCCTTTTTCTTCATGCGCTTTTCGATCAGGCGCAGGATCAGCCAGGCAAGGCCCATGCACAAAATGCCGGTGACGGCCCACAGGGCTTCCTGGGCAAACAGCAGGCTGCCCAGGGCAAGCCCCCCCAGCAGCATCACCAGGGGCAGCACATAAGCCAGCACGGAGGCTTTCAGCACCTGGCCCTCCGGCATATCCACGTCGATCCAGCGGCCCACCGGCACGTCGCCGGGGAGCTTCACCAGTGTTTTTTCCTTCTGCCCGCCGCATTGCCCGCAATGGGCGCAGGCTTCGGGCCGTTCAAAACAAACCTCCAATTCGCCGCCATTGGCGGCCACCACTTTTCCGGTGCGCAGCATATTTCGTCCTCCTCGCGCGGGAAATCAATCTTTTATTCCCTGCCAGTATAACATATTTGAGGATAATTTAATAGCCCGTCAGGCGGATATTTTCAGGCGATAGCCCCGAGGCTTCCCGTACAACATCCAGCAGCAGCGCCGCGTCCCCGGCGCTGATTTCTTTGTCCAAAAACACGGTAATGGCCCCCTGCCGGGCGGCGCACAGGCTGTTTGCATAGCCCCGGGCAATGAGCGCGGCCTCGGCGGCCAGCTCGATTTCGTCGTTTTTCGCCGCTTCCAGCAGTTGGCTTTCCGCCAAAGCGCGGGTTTCCGTGCTGACGCTTTCGCTTTGCACCAACACAAGCAAAGCGTCCCGATCCCGCTGCCGGGTATAGGCGCGCTCCTGGCGATACGCCTCCGCCGGGGTGGGGGTAGCGGTAGGAATCGGCGTGGGCAGGCTGGCGACGGTTAAGGGCAAGGGCGCTCCTTCCTGCTCCGACGCGCCCTTGGTCAGGGTGAAGATCAGGGCGGCGGCAACGGTAATCAGCATCAGGCCGTTCCAGATACGATCTTTGATTTTCACGGTGACGCCTCCATGGCAAATACCTCCACTTCCTGGGCGCTCAATCCCAGCAGCGCTTCCGCCGCCCGCAGCAGCTCCAGCCGCACGGCCACGCTGCCCGCTCCCTGCGCCACGATCACCGCCCCCGTGGGCTGGCGGCTGGCGGAACCAAAGGAGGAAGCGGTCTGGGCATAGGCGATGGAAATGCGCACCTCCCCCGCCCCCGCGATGCGGGACAGGGTGGCGCTGTATCGCTGCTCCTCCTCCGTCATGCCCGTTTTGCTCTGGGAGGAGGATGGCAGCAGCAGCGCCGCCGCGCATACCGCGATCAGCAGCAGCCACACCCCGCCCTTCATGCCCTTGACCGCTTCCAGCCACTTCTTCATTTTCTCACTCATCACAGTTGTTTCGATTCATAAAGGACACTTTAAAGCAGGTAGGAGGTAGGAAGTAGGAGGTTTTATTTTGTTTATCAAGATGCATGCTCCCGTCTTTTTGTGGACTATGTAAACTTCCTACTTCCTACCTCCTACTTCCTACCTTAAAGTCTCCATTAGAATAACTCTGCCAACTCTCGAAACCCATCAAGGATGCACAGCATCACGGCCAATTCCATGCCCAGCTCCGCCCAGGCGGCGCACTCGCCCTCCGGCAGGGCCATATCCAGCAGCATGCGGATCAGGCACAGGCCCGCGATCCTTCGCAGAAACACGTTCATCGCAGCATCACCGTCAAATTCCCCACCACCAGCATTTGGGCCACCAGCAGCAGGAACATGGCCCCCACGGACAGTTGAATGACGAACAGCAGCATCAGGATATCGGAAAAATCCTGGATGCAGCCGCTGGCCCGGTCGTCGGACAGGGGTTCCAGCAGGGCGGCGCAGGCCCGGTAGGCCATGGCTGCCGCCAAGGTCTGTATCATAGGCACGGCCCCGGCGGACAGCAGCATCAAAAGGCCGGTGAGGCCCAGAGCGTTTTTGATGAGCAGCGACGCGCCCACCAGCGTGTCCATGGTGTCGGCGAACATGCCGCCCACCACCGGCACGAAATGATCCACCGCGTACTTGGCCGCCCGGATGGACACGCCGTCCGCCGCCGCCGCGCCTAAGGATTGCAGGGCGGTAACGGAAATGAACACCGTAAAGCCTACGCCTAACGTCCAGGACGCCGCCGTTTTCAGCAGCGAACACAGGCGGCTGATGCGCATCCGGGGCGATAAGCGGCTCAAAATGGTTGCCGTTCCCGCCGCCAGGGCCAGGGGCAGGGACACGGAGCGCACCAGTTCCGTCATGGTGCCGCTGGCCGCCACCACGGCGGGCTGGAAAAACGCCGCCCCCGCCGTGCCGCCCACCGCCGCCAGCAGCGTCAACAGCACCGGGAACAGGGATTGCATGAGATCCGCCATGCCCGTGACCGCGTCCTGGGAAAGCCGCATATGCGCGCCCAAATCCTGGGCCATGCAGCCCGCCAGCAGCAGGAAGCAGGCCCCGTCCAGCGCTTCCCCCAGGGCGGGCCGGGCAAAGGTCAGCCGAAGCCTGCGCAGCACCCCGCAGAAAACCGCCGGGGTCACCAGCCGCGCCAGCCGCCACAGGCTTTCCGTCAGCGCCCCCATCCACCGGGCGGCCAGGGAGCGCAGCATTTCTTCCGGGTTCAGCACCCGTTCGCCCCTGGCTAATTTCAGGATCAGGGCGCGGAAATCCTCGCCCTGGGGAAAGGCCCGGTCGTAAGCCTCCTGCCAATCTTGCAGGGAAAGCCCTTCCCACACCGTATCCAGCGCCCCCTCCAGCCCTTCGGCCTTGGCGGCGGGGCACAGCAGGAGCAGCAAAGCAAGGCACAGCAGCAGCCGTTTCACGGAACCAGCGCCAGGGTCATATCCCCGATTTCGAGGATCAGGGGCAGGGTTTGGGCCATGAGCAGCATTTTTCCGCACAGCGCCGCCTTCACGGCCAATCCCTCCTCTCCCGCGTCCCGGCACAGCTGGGCGGACAATTCGGTGACATACGCCATGGCCGTCAGCTTCAAAAGCAGGGTCAGGGTGCTGTCGGAAACGCCCGTTTTTTCGCCCAGCGTCTTGAGGGCGTCCACCGCCAAAGACAGCCGGGAAACGGCCGCGAAAAACAGCATCAGTCCCCCGGCGATGGCCGCCGCCGCGCCCGCCTGCCGGTGAGCGGCCCGCAGGGCAAAGCACAGCATGGCCGCCGTCACCGCGAAGCCCGCCGCCCGCAGCGCTTCCGTCATGACAGATGAAACACCGCCTGCACCTGGGCGATCAGCTCGCCCGCCAAATTCACCACAATGAACAGCACCAGCAAGATTCCCGCCACCGTGGCCAGGGTGGCGATTTCCTCCCGCCCCGCCCGGGTGAGTACCTGGCAAATGGCCGTCACCAGCAGCCCCACCCCGGCGATGCGAAGCAAAACTTCGACTTGCACAGCAGCACCCCCAAACCATATAGAGAGTTGAGAGCGGAGAGTAGAGAGTTGAGATCATATAGTGCCATCACAAGAGAATTCTAATCTGTTTGTCTATATAAATCTCAACTCTCCACTCTCAACTCTCCACTCTTTTGCTGACTTAAAGTGTTCTTTTCGTTTAACAAAGCAAGATGAACGCCGCCGCGCCGCTCAGCCAGCCCAAGCTGACATACAATTTGCCGTCCTGCTCCCGTTTTTCCCGGCAGCGGCGCAGGTGTACGGCCCACTGATCCCGGGCGCTGGCTAAGGCTTGTGCCTGCTGGGTGAGGGTGGGGCTGAACAGGCCCCGCAGGCAGGCGGCAAGGGTTTCCCGTTCGTCGGGGGAAAGCAGTTCGTCCCAGGGAAGGCCGTCCGTCAGCGCTTCCGGGGCCGCGGCGGGGGACACTTCCATCCGTCGGATCAATGCTTCCAGGACGGCGTTTCCTTCTCTCGCGCCCTGTTTCAGCACGGCCGTCAGACCCGCGCCGCTGTGGGTGACGGCCCCCTCCATGCGGAGCAGCGCCCCGTCCCAGGCGGTCAGCAGGGTACACCGTCTTGCCAGCCGCCGGGACGCGCTCATGCCCAAGGCGGCGCACCCGCCCGCCGCCGCCAGTGCCAGCAGCCCGTTCATCCCTTGATTTCCTCCCCGTTCCAGTTCAGCACCCGCGGTTTTTCACCAGGGGCGGTCAGGCACACGGCGCGCTCAAAGGCCTCCGGCCCCAGCAGCTTTTCCATGCCCCGGCGCTGCCGGATGTCCGAAAGGCTTCGGCCATGGACGGTCGCCAGCACGATGACCCCGCACCGCAGGGCCTCCCCTAAGGCGGCGGCGTCCCCTTCCCCGCCGATTTCGTCCTCCGCCGCCACCCTTGGGGCCATGGCCCGCACCAGCAGGCGCAGGGCGTTTTCTTTGTCCAAGCCCGTCACCACGTCGGTCATAGGCCCCACGTCCAGCTGCGGCATACCATCCCGGCAGGCGGCGATTTCGCCCCGTTCGTCCGCCACGCCCACGGGAACACCCGCAAGACTGTACCGCCGCACCATATCCCGAAGCAATGTGGTTTTTCCCGCCCCCGGCGGGCCGACGATCAGCGCGGAAAAGCCTCGGATCAGGGGAAAAACGCCTTCTCCCGCGCCTTTGATTTCATGGGCCAGGCGCACGCACAGGCTGGTGATTTCCCGCAGCCCCTTGGGGCCTGTCACCCCGCACACGCCTAACCGATGCCCGCCGGGCAGGGGCAGAAAGCCTTCGGTCAGCTCCCGCTGCCGGGCCGCCATTTCATGGCCGCAAAGGGCCTGCGCCGCCTGGGTCACTTCCGAGGGGGTAAGCACATGGCTGCCCCGCCATATGCCGCCCGGCTTCACCGCCAGCGCGGGCTGCCCCGGCCGCAGGCGCACTTCCCAGGCTTCCTCCACCCCCGAAGCCGCCCAGCCCGTTTCCCCGGGCACGATCAACTGCCAGTCCATGGGCAATATGTATGCCGCCGGGAACCGGGATAGAACAGGGCGGAAGAAAAGCGCCGCGCCGGTTATCAACGCGGCGGCAGAGCGGAAGAATTGTCAGGCGGGACATTTTTTGCAAATGCGAAATAACGATTGACAAAACTGCCGAAAATATGTATAATGGCAAAAAAGAAACCAAATTAAAAAGGAGGCCCCTCGTATGAAGAAGATCGTTGCATTAGCGCTCGCCCTGATCATGGTGCTTTCCATGGCTTCCATGGCTATGGCGGAACCCTCCGGCAAGGTGATGCTGTATTCCTCCATGCAGGAAGCGCAGCTCCAGGCCATCGAAAAGGCGTTTGAAGCCAAATATCCCACAGTGGATATGGAATACTACTACGCCGGCGGCGGCAAGCTGGTCACCAAGATGACCACCGAAGCCAAGGACGGCGGCCAGATCGCCAGCGACCTGGTGTGGCTGGGCGACCCCTCCGACTACGAAGCGTTCAAAGCCAACGGCTGGCTGCAGCCCTATGTGTCCCCCGAAACGGATCACATCGCCAAGGAATACATGGATCCCGACGGGTACTACACCGCGGGCCGTCTGGTGACCATGGGCATCGCCTGGTGCATCGGATTGGTGGATGAAGCCGACGCCCCCAAGACCTGGAACGATCTGCTGGATTCCAAGTGGTACAACCAGATCGTCATGACCGACCCCGCCCAGGCTTCCACCACCAAGTATTGGATGGCCGCCATGATGCAGAGCGAAAAGTACGGCCCCGCCTACTTTGAAGCCCTGAAGGCCAACGGCGTGGAGCTGGAAAGCGGCACCACCGCCACCCATAACCGCGTGGCCGACGCCTCCTATCAGGTGGGCATCTGCTTAGACTACGTGTCCGCCAACCTGATCGCCGAGGGTTCTCCCATGGCGTTCCACTACACCACGGAGGACGTCATCACCATGACCAGCCCCATCGCCATGATCAAGGGCTGCGCCAATGAAGAAAACGGAAAGCTTTTGATGGACTTCATTCTGTCCAAGGAAGGCCAGGAGGTGCTGGTGGCCAACAACCTGGTGTCCGTGCGTGACGACGTGGAAATGCAGGTGGACACTTCCGCCATCGCCGCCGTCAATATGCCCGTGGATTACAACGACCTGGGCGAAAACCTGCAGACCTATCTGGAGAACTTCAACAAGATCTTCGGCAAGTAACCGATTTTTCCCACAGGGGCATGCGCGTCCGTTTCACCGGCGGGCATGCCCGCTTTTTTCTATCGGCATGATATAAAGGGGGGGGTCGGGGGAACTCCCCCGACTCTAATCCGCAGGCGGCGGCGTGTACGTCGCCGAGGAGCAAATGAAATTTGCTTCCGCTATCAATTTCTGCCCGTAAAATGAGCGTTTTCGCTTGCGAAAATGCCATTTTACAAGAAATTGATGCCTCGCATGAAATCGGAATCCTGATTCCGATTTCATGCGTACCATTCAGCGTCAGCTGAATGGTAACAAACACCGTGAGGAGAATGCTTAGATGGCAAACGTGAAATTTGACAATATCACATTCCGCTACGGCGCGAACATGGTACTGGAGCATTTTTCCCTGGAAGTGGAAAGCGGGAAGATCGTGTGCCTGGTGGGCCCCTCCGGCTGCGGCAAAACCACGCTGGTGCGGGCGCTGTTAGGGCTGATCAAGCCGGAAACGGGCTCCATCACCGTGGGCGACCGGGTGCTGTTCGACGCGCAGAAGCGCGTGAACGTACCGGCGGAAAAGCGCAATATCGGCATCGTGTTCCAGGACTACGCCGTGTGGCCCCACATGACGGTGCTGGAAAACGTGAGCTATCCCCTGAAAAAGCAGCGCAGGCCCAAGGACGAAATCAGGCAGCGGGCCATGCGCGCCTTAGAGCAGGTACACATGACGGAATACGCCAATCACCTGCCCAACCAGCTTTCCGGCGGCCAGCAGCAGCGCGTGGCCATCGCCCGGGCGCTGGTCATCGACAGCGATCTGCTGGTGATGGACGAACCGATCACCAACCTGGACGCCAAGCTCCGGGAGGAAATGCTGCTGGAGATCCGCATGATCCAGAAGCGGCTGGGCGCTACCATCCTCTATATCACCCACGATCAGCAGTCCGCCCTGCAATTGTGCGATAAAATGGCCATCATGGAGCAGGACGGCACCCTGTGCCAGTACGGCACCGACGAAGAAATCATCCTGCGGCCCGCCAACCGCTTCACCTTCGAGTTCATCGGCGTTTCCAACTTCCTGCCCCTGGAGAAGGACGGAAACCGCCTGTGCTTAGACTGCGGCGAAAAAATCCCCTATCCCGACGAGGTGCCCGCCGAGGCCATGGGCGGCGGCTGGGAAATCGGCGTGCGGCCCAACGACATCGTGTTCGATCAGCAATCTCCCCTGAAAGCCAAGGTGGATTCCCGGGTGTTCTTAGGCAGCGAATACAACTATTTCCTCTCCCTTGGCAAAAAGCAGATCCGCGTGCAGCAATCCATGCTGGACGCCCGCACCAAGGGCGTCGCCAATGAAGGGGAAACGGTGGGCATCCGGTTCCTGAACACCCGTTGCTATCCCGCGAAGAAAGGAGGCGCGTCAGCGTGAAGCGTTTAGGCGGCGTCAGCGCCGAATTGGCAGCCGTGGACGGGCGCAAGCGCCTGAACATGGACAAGGTGATGACGGCGGTGTGCTTCGTGCTGCTGCTGATCATCGTGGTCATCCCCATCGTGATGATCATTTACAACGCCTTCTTTAACGAAGGCAAGCTTGAATTTGAAATGTTCGCCGAGCAGGTGACGGACAGCAAGAACCTGGACGCCATGTGGAACACCCTGATCATCGCCGTGTTCGCCACCATTTTCGGCACCATCATGGGCGTGTTCTACGCCTGGCTTTTGGGCCGAAGCGATATCCCGGCCAAGGGCCTGATGCGGGCGCTGTTCAACATCCCCTACATGTTCCCGCCGTTCCTCGGGGCCATGGCGTGGGATATGATGTTCAACGGCCGTTCGGGCTACATCAACAAATGGCTGCGCGATATTTTCCACCTGACCGCCATGCCCATCAACATCAATTCCGTGTGGGGCATCGTGTTCGTGGAAGTCAGCTACTATTTCCCCTTCGTGTTCATGCAGGTGGTCTCCGCCCTGGAGCGCATGGACCCCACCCTGGAGGAATCCGCCCGCATCGCGGGGGCCAAGCAGCGCCAGGTGATCTGGAAGATCACCCTGCCCCTGGTGAAGCCCGCCATTTCCGCCGGGGCTTTGCTGATCCTCACCACCTCCCTGGCCCACTTCGGCGTGCCCTCCATTTTGGGCTACGCCAAGGGCATTTACACCCTGCCCACCCGCATCTACGCGGTGATCTACAATTCCGGCGGCTCCTTCGACGGCATCCGCCAGGGCGCGGCCCTGTCCGTCATGCTGGTGGTGGTGGTGGCGCTGGCCCTGATCCTGCAAAACAGGATATTGTCCTCGGGCAGCTACGACATCATCAAGGGCAAATCCATGCGTCCCACGCTCATCAAGCTGCGGGGCGCGAAGATTCCCCTGTTCCTGCTGGCCATCCTCACCCTGGTGATGATCGTGATCGTGCCCCTGGTGATGATCGTACTCATTTCCTTCCTCAAGGCCTACGGCCTGCCCCTGGAATTCAAAAACTTCACCTTCGCCCAGTATGAAAAGGTGTTCTCCGCCAACGGCACCATTGACTCCATCCGCAACTCCCTGTTCGTGTCCATCACGGCGGGCGTTATCTGTATGTTCCTCGGCACCCTGGTGGCCTATGTGGTGCAGAAGATCCGGCCCAAGGGCAAGGGCGTGCTGGAAGTCATTTCCATGCTGCCCTACGCCATTCCCGGCACGGTGCTGTCCATCGGCGTGATTTTGGCCTGGAGCGGCCGACTGGCTGGCATCAACCTGTACAATACCATCTGGATCATATTGGTTGCCTATCTGGCCCGCTACCTCTCGTTCAGCATGAAGACCTCCTCGGCGGCCCTCCTGCAGGTACACTCCTCTCTGGAGGAAGCCGCCCGCGTCTGCGGGGCCAGCCACACGGAGGGCCTGGCGGACATTACCCTGCCCCTCATCCGCCCCGCCATGGTCAGCGGCTTCTTCCTGATCTTCCTGCCCGCCATGCGTGAGGTGACCACCTCCATCCTGCTCTACGGCCCCTACACCCGCACCTTGGGCGTGCAGATTTACTCCCTGCGCGACGCGGGCATGATCCCGCAGGCCGCGGCCCTGGCCACGGTGGCGATCGGCATCATCATCATCCTGAATACCATCGTCACCAAGCTGACCAAAGATAAGAAGGGGGTTTGAGCCATGGCGGATCAAATCGTATTGAACCACGTCACCAAACGGTTCACCACCAAAACCTTGGGCGATATCGTGGCCGTGGACGATTTCAACCTGAGCGTGCACGAAGGGGAATGCTTCTCCTTCCTCGGCCCCTCCGGCTGCGGCAAATCCACCACCCTGCGCATGATCGCCGGGTTCGAGGACCTGACCGAAGGCGAAATCGAGCTGTGCGGCAGGCTGGTGTCCAGCCGGAAAAAGAACCTGTACGTGCCCCCGGAGGAGCGGGGCCTGGGCATGGTGTTTCAGGCTTTTGCCGTGTGGCCCCACATGAACGTGTTTGAAAACGTGGCCTTCCCCCTGCGCATCCAGAAGGTGAACAAAACAGACATCGTGCGGCGCGTCAACGAGGCCCTGCACCACACCAGCCTGACGGGCCTTGAAAAGGTGTTCCCCAGCGACCTCAGCGGCGGCCAGCAGCAGCGCATCGCCCTGGCCCGCGCTATCGTCACCAACCCCAAGGTGATGCTGCTGGACGAACCCCTCTCCAACTTAGACCCCAAGCTGCGCGAAACCATGCGCTTTGAAATCAAGGCCCTGCAGCGGAAGTTCAACTTCACCATCATTTTCGTCACCCACGACCAATCCGAGGCCATGGCTATTTCCGACCGCATGATGGTCTGCGACATGGGCAAGATCATGCAGATCGACACTCCGGAAAACCTGTACAACAAGCCCTGCAACCGGTTCGTACACAATTTCCTGGGAGAAAGCACCTTCATCAACGTGGCCGTCAGGAACGGCAAAGCCTACCCCAAGGGCCACGCCGATCAGGCGCTGGACCTGCCCGTGCCCCCGGACGCCGCCCCTGAAATGGTGGTCGCAACCCGCCCCAACGAAATCGCCCTCACCGGCCCCGGCGACGGCGGCTTCGCCACCCACGTGGAAAAGCGTATCTTCCTCACCGACCGCACCGAGTATCTCGTCCCCGTGGGCGATCAGCTCCTGAAGGTGCAAACGCCCCACCGCGTCACCTTCGCCCAGGGCGAAGCCTGCGCCGTCCATCTGGTCGATCCCATGTGGTACCCCGCCGACGACGCCGCCGCCGAAAAGGAACGTGCAAGACGACAGTTGGTGTAAGGGGGAATACCGCGGGGCTTTGCCCCGCACCCTACCAGGGGATTGATATCCGCAACCTCAATAGTCGCAACTCCCCTTCATGGGGAGATTGCTCCTTTTCGGTTGATCTCAGCCCTGACATAATATCCGCCACAGGCGGATGTCAGGGCTTCGTCCCTGGACCCCGCTCCTGCGGATATTGCTTGGTGCTTCGAGACGGCAGGCTTCCCGCTGCTGCTTGAAGAGGATAGCAAAACTTGCCGACCTTTTGCTTCTGGCCCGGCCGCCTTTGGCGGCCAACCCGGATGCAAAGCATCCGGGAAAAGCCGGGGAATAATCCCTTGGGGAAAGCTCGCTTTCCCCAAGGGGATTTTCCCGGCTTTCTTGGGCCAGAAGCTCTCAAACTTCCGTAAACCCCAGCGTGGCAAGCAAAGGTTGCCTGTGTTTCCCAACGCAGCAACTTTGATTAGGGGAGTCCAGGGGCCGAAGGCCCTTGGTTCAGGGGTTTAGGGGGACGAACCGCTGATGACCGCCTGTGGCGGAAATTTCATCGGCGGTGAGATCAGCCGAAACAAGCAATCTCCGAAGGAGTTGCGCCGATTGAGGCTGCGGATTGAAGAAGCCCCCTGTTTCGTAACAAAAAATGGGCTGACGTGGAATTGCTTCCGCGTCAGCCCGGCGTTTTTATACGGTTAAATGCGTTGTTTCAGGAAATCCACCGCCAGGGCGATATCCGCCGTGGGGTCATCGCCCACCTCGCGCTCGATGGTCAGGAAGCCGTGGAAGCCTTCTTCCTCCAGGGCGTTCAGATACTTGTCCCACGGCACGCCGCCCTGTCCCAAGGGCAGCTCTAAGTAAGCGGGGCCGTCCTCGGTTTTGTTATTGCCGTGCATGGTTTCGGCATAGATGGCTTCCGGGTCGGTCTTGCGGCACATGACGCCGTCCTTGGCGTGGGTATGCACGATGTAAGGCGCTAAGTTATGCACGGCCTGCACGGGATCGTCCCCCGCCACCATGACCAGATTGGCGGGGTCCAGGTTGACGGACACGCCCTTGGAATGCAGCCCGTCTAAGAACGCGCGCAGGGTGGAGGAAAGCTCGGGGCCGGTTTCCACGGCGAAGCGGGCTTCCATCTTGTCCGCGTAGGCGGCCAATTCGCCGCAGGCGTCCTGAATGACGGCGTAATGGGGATTCTTGGGGTCCCTGGGCACCACGCCGATGTGGGTGGTGACGATGCTGGTTTCCAGCTCCTTCGCCAAGTCCACGATCATCTTGGAGCGGCGGATCAGCTCGGGGTTCAGTTCGGCGTTGGCAAAGCCCCGGCCTAAATCGCCGCACAGGGCGGAAATCACCAGGCCGTTGTCCTTGACCATGTTCAGGAAATCCCGGCGCTTCTGCCCCACCAGATTTTCGGGGGACATTTCGCCCTGGGTGGCGTACACCTGAATGCCCTGCGCCCCTAACTGACGGGTCAGCTTCAGGGCCTCCGGGAAGGGCTTGCGAAAGGAATCCAAAATAATACCGATGGAAAATCTGCTCATGGCGAAAACCTCCTGTATAGGGATCGTTCTTCGTGTATTATATCGCATTTTCTTTGGTTCAACAAGGATCAATTCGCTTTTTCAAAAGAAAACCCTATGCGCCGTCCGGCGGTTGAAAAAAGCGGCGGAAGCGGATATAATGAAAGCACATTCCCGGAACGAACGAAGGGAGAGGATTGCCATGATTTCTTTTGACGCGGAACGAAAGCTGTTTCACCTGCGCAATGAAAGCGTTTCCCTTGTGCTGAATCTCAGGCCCGACGAGGAGGGAACCCAGGAATTGCTGATGGCTTACTTAGGCGCGCCGCTGCACGACCCCGCCGCCTGCCTGCACCTGATCAATCAGCAGGAGGGCGCGTCCTTTGATTCCGTGCGCCAGACCCTGCCTTACGCCTGCCCCACGGAAGGCCGGGGGGATTACCGGCCCGCCCTGGTATGCGCCGTCGATGGGCAGGGCCAGCGGTGTACCGAACTGTTTTATGAGGGCCACCGCGTCGAAGCGGGGAAACCCCGTTTGGTTGGCTTGCCCGCCTCCTATGTGGAAGCGCCGGAAGACGCGGAAACCCTGGAAATCATTTTGCGGGACGGGCTGACGGGCCTCGATGCCCGCCTGCGTTATACCCTGTTTGCCCATCTGCCCGTGATCGCCGCGAGCATCCTGTATGAAAACAAGGGAAAGGATGCGCTGACCTTGACCTGCGCGGGCAGCGCCTGCGTCACCCTGCCGGGGCGGTACGATATGCTGCACCTCCACGGGGCCTGGGCCAAGGAACGCAGCATCGAAAGGCTTTCTCCCGCCGCCCTGACCCGCTCCCTGTCCTCCAGCCGGGGCGCGTCCGGCCACGAGCATAACCCCTTCGCCGTGCTGGCGGCCCCTGATGCCACTGAATTTTCCGGGGAATGCGTGGGCGCGGCCCTGGTGTACAGCGGTGATTTCCTGATCAGCGCCGACGAAAACGCCTACGGCTCCACCCGCCTGAACTTGGGCCTGAATCCCCGCACCTTCTCCTGGCGATTGAACCCCGGCGACAGCTTCCAAAGCCCGGAAGCCCTGATCGCGTATTCCGATGCGGGGCTGAACGCCATGAGCCAGGCCATGCACAGCCTGATCCGCAGGCACGTGTGCCGGGGGTACTGGCGGGATCGGGAACGGCCCATCCTCATCAACAACTGGGAAGCCACCTATTTTGATTTCAATCACGAAAAAATCCTGCAAATCGCCCGGAGCGCCGCCGATGCGGGCATCGAGCTGTTCGTGCTGGACGACGGCTGGTTCGGCAAGCGGAACATGGATAACTGCTCCTTAGGCGATTGGGTGGTGAACCGGGACAAGCTGCCCGGGGGCCTTTCCGCCCTGGCGCGGGATATTAACGCCCTGGGCCTGAAATTCGGCCTGTGGTTCGAGCCGGAAATGGTCAGCCCGGACAGCGATTTGTACCGCGCCCATCCCGATTGGTGCCTCCATGCGGACGGCAGGCGGCGCACCACCGCCCGGAACCAGCTCATTCTGGATATGTCCCGGCGGGACGTTCAGGATTACGTGATCGGGGCGCTTTCCACTGTTTTGAAAAGCGCGCCCATCGCCTATGTGAAGTGGGATATGAACCGCAACTTCAAGGAAGCGGGTTCCGTCCTGCTCTTAGGCGGGCGGCAGGGCGAAATCGCCCACCGGTACATGTTAGGCCTGTACCGGGTGCTGGAGGAAATCACCGCCGCCTTCCCGAAGGTACTGTTTGAAAGCTGCTCCGGCGGCGGCGGGCGCTTCGACGCGGGCATGCTCTATTACATGCCCCAGACCTGGACCAGCGACGATACCGACGCCGTGGAACGCCTGCGCGTCCAGTACGGCACCAGCCTGTGCTACCCCACCAGCGCCATGGGGGCGCATGTGTCCGCCGTGCCCAACCATCAGGCAGGCCGCGTGACCAGCATGCGCATGCGGGGGGACGTGGCCTTAGGCGGTAATTTCGGCTACGAGCTGGACCTGTCCGCCCAGACGCCGGAGGATATGGAGGAAATTCGCCGCCAGGTAAAGCAGGTCAAGGCCCTGCGCCGCACCACCCAGCAGGGAACGTTCACCCGCCTGCAAAGCCCCTTTGAAAGCAACATCGCCGCCTGGCAGTTCGCCGACGAAAGCCGGGTGATCCTCTGCGCCTACCGGGTGCTGAACCATCCCAACGCCGGGCCTGCGTTCATCCGCCTGAAGAACGTGCCGGAGGGCGTATATACCGCCCCGGAGGGCGGAACGATCACCGGAAGCGACCTCATGCGCGCCGGGGTGCCCCTTTCCTTCCCCCACGGGGATTTCGCTTCCCGCGTGATGGTGTTTGAAAAGCAAGCGTAAGGCGAATATGGAGAAATTTGGAATTACTCTTGACTAACCCCGATTTTTTCCTTATACTGACAGCGGAAAACCCAGAAAGGAAGGAATATTTTCATGAACAAAGAATTGACCCGCCGTGATTTCCTGCGCAATGCCGGCAAGGCCGCTATGGGCGCCGCCGCGCTGACCGCCGTTCCCGTTTCCATGGCCGCCGCCGAGGAAACCACCCCCGTATGGCCCTGGAAGTATGTGCCCATGGATAAAGACGCGCTGCTGGAGCATTGCTATAAAATGTTCTATCAGTACGGCGGCTGCGGAGCCGGATGCTTCGGCGGCATCGTGGACATCTTCAGCGAAGTCACGGGATATCCCTACAATGAACTGATTCCGGGCAAGGCTTTCGGCCTGATGGCTGGCGGCTATGGCGCGGGCACCCTTTGCGGTTCCCTGGCCGGGGCGCTGACCTTCGTGGGCCTGGTGTGTCAGCCCGCCGACGCCAACGTGGTTCGCAACGAGCTGTTCGCCTGGTACCGGGAGCATGCGTTCCCCGCCTACCAGCCTGAAATGGAATCCATCACCACCGTGGCCAATTCCGTCAACTGCGCCGATTCCGTGGGCATTTACATGGCCGCCACCGGCTACAAAATGCCCGATCCCGGACGGAAAGCCCGCTGCGCCGCCGTTACCGCCGAAGTGGCCGTCAAGACCATTACCCTGCTGAACGTGCTCTACGGCTATGAAGAAGCGGAGCCCGTGGAAGAAGCCCCCGCCGCGGACACTGCCCTTGCCGCCAACGAATACATCGGCGTGGGCGTCAGCGAAATCGGCGGCGAAGTGAAGGTGAAGGTCACCATGGACGGCGATAAGATCGCCAAGATCGAGGTGCTCAGCCACAACGAGACCGCCGGCATCAGCGACCCCGCCTTCAAGACCCTGCCCGACGCCATCATCGCCGCCAATTCCACCCAGGTTGACACCGTGACCGGCGCGACCAAAACCTCCGAGGCCCTGATCGCCGCCGTGAACGACGCCCTGAGCCAGATCAAGAAATAAAAAATCGCTTTAAGCGCAAAAAGCAGGACATTTCTTCCCGTGAAAAGGAGCAGGAATGTCCTGCTTTGCTGTAAATTGCAAGAATATTGATTTATAGTAAACGACTTAATTAATTTCCATTTACAAAGTGCCTGAGCTGTGCTACAATAGGTTCGGGGGTGTTTACATGCATATCCGAACCTTTATGTCCGACAAGCAAGCATTGATCGAGGAAGGAAAACGCATTGTAT
>JAFSNT010000245.1 GCA_017443295.1 Clostridia bacterium | reverse complement strand
TGTTCTTCGTGGTGCTGACCATCTTCTCCATTATCCAGGTCTCCTACAACAAGAGCAAGGAGGTTGAGGCGTAATGGCTAAGAAGCAACCCGAACAGATCGAGCGCATGGCCGGTTCCATTCCCCATCCGGGACGGCGCATTGCCCTGGAAATCCTTACGCTGTTCCTCTTCATCCTGTTCATGCTGCCTTTCGTGATCGTGGTGCTCAACTCAATGCGCACCAACGCCGAAATCATCAGCGTGCCCGTGGGTTTTCCGGAAAACCCGGCCAACCTGTTCCAAAACATTGTCGAGGTTTGGAACAATCCTTCCTTCAACTTCCTGGCCGCCTGCCGCGACAGCCTGATCATCACCGCGCTCTCCCTGGCCGCCATCTCCATCTGCTCGGCCATGGCCGCCTGGGTGCTGGTGCGCAATAAGACCAAGTGGAGCAACGTGCTGTTCCTCATGTATGTGGCCGCCATGGTCATCCCCTTCCAGGTCGTCATGTTCCCCCTGCTCACCTGGTTCAAAACTGTGGGTGATTTCATCGGCATTCCCATGCTGCGCTCCTATCAGGGCATCATCTTCGCCTACTTAGGCTTCGGCGAAGCCATGAGCATCTTCATCTTCCACGGCTTCATCAAGGGCGTGCCCCTGGAGCTGGAAGAAGCGGCGGACATCGACGGCTGCTCCCGCGCGGGCACCTTCTTCCGCATCGTGTTCCCCCTGCTGCAGCCCGTGTTCGTCACCGTCCTGGTGCTCAACGGCCTGTGGATCTGGAACGACTACCTGCTGCCCCTGCTGGTGCTGGGCGCTTCCGGCGATATCCGCACCATCCCCCTGGCTGTGCAGGGCTTCAACGGCTCCTTCGTGAAGCAGTGGAACCTCATCATGGTTTCCACCCTGCTGGCCATGCTGCCCATCATCATCCTGTATATCTTCGCCCAGAAGTATATCGTCAAGGGCATGGTGGAAGGCTCCATCAAGTAATTTCATCCCAACCAACAAACCGCGCCGGAGGCTGCAAGCCAGCCTCCGGCGCGATTTTGTTTGGGAATCTGTGGGGCTTTGCCCCATGCCCCACCAGGGAGGTGACCTCCCTGGACCCACTCCTGCGGAAATAACTTGATGCGTAGAAAAAACTTGCTTCCCGCTGCTGATTGGAAAGGATAGTATAACCTGACAGCCTTGTGCTTCTGGCCCGGCGGCTGAAAGCCGCCATCCCGGATGCAAAGCATCCGGGGAAAGCCAAATAATCCCCAGGGCAAAGCACGCTTTTCCCTGGGGATTTTCCTGGCTTTCTTGGGCCAGAAGCCATCAAACCATCGTAACTTCCAGCAACAGGCGAATGTTGTTTGCTTTTCTATTCAAGCTAATTCGCTTATTGGGGTCCAGGGGCCGAAGGCCCTTGGTTCAGGGGTTTAGGGGGCTGAAGAAGCCCCCTGCCTCGTATCACGACAGCTCAAACATACCGGTATACAGCTGATAATACTTGCCCTTCTGGGCCAGGAGCTGTTCGTGGTTGCCGCGCTCGATGATCACGCCGTTTTCCAGCACCATGATGGCCTGGGAATTGCGCACGGTGCTTAAACGGTGGGCGATGACGAACACGGTGCGGCCCTTCATCAATTCGTCCATGCCCTTTTCGATGAGGGCTTCGGTGCGGGTATCAATGGAGGAGGTGGCTTCGTCTAAGATCAGCACGGGCGGGTCGGCCACGGCGGCGCGAGCGATGGCCAGCAGCTGGCGCTGGCCCTGACTTAGGTTGGCCCCGTCGCCGGTGAGCATGGTATCGTAGCCGTTGGGCAGGTGGCTGATGAAAAAATCGGCGTTGGCGATCTTGGCGGCCTTCACGATGTCCTCGTCGGTAGCGTCTAAGCGGCCGTAGCGGATATTCTCTTTCACAGTGCCGGTGAACAAGTGGGTGTCCTGAAGCACCATGCCCAGGGAACGGCGCAGGTCGTCCTTCTTGATCTTTTCGATGTTGATGCCGTCGTACCTGATTTTGCCGCCCTGAATGTCGTAGAAGCGGTTGATCAGGTTGGTAATGGTGGTTTTGCCCGCGCCGGTGGAACCCACGAAGGCGATTTTCTCGCCGGGCCGGGCGTACAGGGAAATGTTGTGCAGCACGATCTTTTCCGGCACGTAGCCGAAGGTCACGTTCTCGAACACCACGTCGCCCTTCCATTCGGTGTAGGTCACGGTGCCGTCGGCCTTGTGGGGATGCTTCCAGGCCCACATGCCGGTGCGCTCCTTGCACTCGATGATGTTGCCCTGCTCGTCCTTTTTCGCCCGCACCAGGGTCACGTAGCCGTCGTCCCTTTCCACCGGTTCGTCCAGCAGCTCAAAGATGCGCTCCGCGCCGGCCAGGGCCATCATGATGACGTTCATCTGCTGGGCCAGGTTGGAGATGGGCATGCTGAACTGCCGGGTGAAGGTGAGGAAGGAAATGAGGACGCCGGTATCGGTGTAGCCGTTGATGATCATGATCGCGCCCACCAGGGCGATGATCACATAGTTGACGTGGCCCAAATTGTTCATGATGGGGCCAAGGATGCTGGCGAAGATGTTGGCGCGGGTACCGGCCACCCGAACGTTTTCGTTCTTCTGTTCAAAGGCGGCGATGGATTTCTGCTCGTGGCAGAACACCTGCACCACCCGCTGGCCTTCGATGGTTTCTTCCACGAAGCCGTTCAGCTCGCCCACGGCCTTCTGCTGGGCCACGAAGTTGGCGCCGGATTTCTTGCCCACCACCTTGGTGATGCTCAAAATCACCGGCATGAGGACGATGACCAGCAGGGTGAGCCAGATGTTCAGGCTGACCATGTAGCAGAAGGAGAACAGCACCGAGCAGAAGGAAGACACGGCCTGGGGGAAGCTCTGGCTCAGGAACTCGCGCATGGTGTCCGTGTCGTTGGTGTAGCGGCTCATGATTTCGCCGTGGGTGCGCTGGTCAAAGTACCGGATGGGCAGATCCTCCATGTGCAGGAACATGTCCTTGCGCATTTTGTTCAGCGTGCCGGTGGACACGATCATCATCAGGCGGTTGTACACCAGGGTGGCAACGGCCCCCGCCACATACATGCTCATCATCAGGATCAGGAAATTGGCAAAGGGCGTAAGATCGGGCGCGGCCTGACCGATGAGGGGCGAAATATAGCTGTTCACCACGTCCTTGAGCAGGAAAGTGCCCGTGGCGCTGGCGGCGGTGCTGATCAGGATGCAGCCTGCCACCAGGAGCAGCTTGCCCTTATGGGGCGCTAAGTAAGAGACCAGCCGCCGGAAGGTGCCCTTGGCGTTCTTGGGCTTCGCGGGCGCGCGCATAGGTCCATGTGGAGGCATCTTAAGCCACCCCCTTTTGCTGGGACAGGTATACGTCCCGATAAATATCGCAGCGGGCCATCAGCTCGTCGTGGGTGCCCACGTCGGCGATTTTGCCGTTGTCCAGCACCACCACCCGGTCGGCGTCCATGACGGAGGTGATGCGCTGGGCAATGATGATCTTGGTGGTGTCCGCCATCTGGGAGCGCAGGGCTTCCCGGATGCGGGAATCGGTGGCGGTGTCCACGGCGCTGGTGGCGTCGTCCAAAATCATGATCTTGGGCTTTTTCAGCAGCGCGCGGGCAATGCACAGGCGCTGCTTCTGGCCTCCGGACACGTTCACGCCGCCCTGGCCCAAATCGGTTTCATAGCCGTCGGGGAAGGAGCGCACGAACTCGTCCGCCGCCGCGGCCTGGCAGGCCGCCGTGATTTCCTCGTCGGTGGCCTTTTCATCGCCCCAGCGCAGGTTTTCCTTGATGCTGCCGGAGAACAGCACGTTCTTTTGCAGCACCATGGCCACCTGGTCGCGCAGGGCGTGCAGGTCGTAATCCCTTACGTCCCGGCCGCCCACCTTCAGGGTGCCCGTTGTCACGTCGTACAGGCGCGGGATCAGGGAAACCAGGCTGGTCTTGGCCGAGCCGGTGGCCCCGATGAGGCCGATGGTTTCCCCCGCCTTAATGTGCAGGTTGATGTCCTGCAAAACCAGGTTGTCCTTGTCTCCCGCATAGGAGAAGCCCACGTGGTCGAATTCGATTTCGCCGTCCTTCACTTCGGTGGCGGCGGTTTCGGGGTTGGCGATGTCCGGTTCTTCGTTCAGCACTTCGAGAATACGGGAGATGGAAGCGCGGCTCAGCACGATGCTCACGAACAGGAAGGAGAGCATCATCAAGGCCATCAAAATCTGGGTGATGTAGGTGATGAAGGTGAGCAGCGCGCCCACGCCCATTTCGCCCCGGATGATCTGCTGACCGCCGAACCACAGCACGCTCACGATGCAGCCGTACATCAAAATCTGCATCAGGGGGCCGTTCCACAGCACCACCTTTTCAGCGGAGCGCTGGGCGCCCGTCACGTCGTCGGCGGCGTCGCCGAACTTTTTCTTTTCAAACGCCGAGCGCACGAAGGCCTTCACCACTCGAATGGCGATCAGGTTTTCCTGTACCTCCCGGTTCAGGATATCGTACTTTTTCATCATGATCTGGAACCGGGGGAAGGCGTTGCGCATGATGATGACGATGCCCAGGGCCAGCAGGGGCACGGCGATAAACAGGATGGAGGTCAGAGAGGGGTTCATCTGCCAGGCGTAGAACAGGGACATGAGGAACATGATGGGCGAACGGAACGCCATGCGCACCAGCATGATCAGGGTGTTCTGGGTCTGGTTCACGTCGGTGGTGATGCGCGTCACCAGGGACGCGGTGGAGAATTTGTCGATGTTCTTAAAGGAAAACCGCTGAATCTTTTCAAACAGCGCCTGGCGCAGGTTGCGGCCAAAGCCCATGCCGCCTTTCGCGCCCAAGTAGCTGCCCGCCATGCCAAAGCCCATGGAAATCAGCGCCATGGCGATCATCAGGCCCCCGCAGATCAGCACCTGGGACATTTCGCCGCTCTGGGCGCTGTAGGGGATGGCTTCGTCGATCAGGCGCTGGATCAGCTTGGGAATGTAGGTTTCCATGGCTACCTCCCCGATCATCACCATGGGGCAGAAGATCAGGGGCCATTTGTATTTCCCCGCGTATTTCAGCAGGTTCAGAATGCTGTCCTTTTTCTTTTTCTCCCGGGTCAAGTGTTTTCTCCCTCCTCTTCTTCCTGGGCCTTCCGGGCCAGCTTCCAGATGGTCAGATGCCGGTCGCCCTCGTCGGCCAGGTTGTCGAACATTTTCTCGCAGGCCCGGCGGAAGGCTTCGATTTCCGCCTCCGTCATGCCCGTGAACATTCTTTCGTCCAGGGCCTCGAACCGGCGGCGGTGCCCGTCCATCTGCTCAAGGCCCGCGTCGGTCATGTACAGCTGATTGCGCCGGGCGTCCTTATCATCCTGGGTGCGGGTGACGTAGCCCGCCTTTTCCAGCCGTTTCAGGCTGGCCGCCGCCGAAGCGGGGGTCACGTCCAATTCGTCCGCCGCTTCCTTCTGGGTGCAGCCGGGGTGACTGCGAATGTATTCCAGCAGCCGGGGCTGGCCGGGATGCAGCCCGGAATCCGCCATCAGGCTGCGTGCCTTGATCCGCCGCAGAAGCTCCAGCCGGTGCATTGCCGCCACGGCTTCAAAATGATCCATTGCTCCGCTCCCTTCGGAAAAAATTAAATGCTTAATCATTAAGCGTTTAACATTATAGCAGATAAAACGGATTTGTCAATGAAAAAGGACGTTTTTTTCTGGAAAAAACACTTATTTTTCGCATGGTTTTCGATTATAATAGGAATGGCCCCCCCTTCGGCAGGAAGCCGCAAGAAAGAAAAGGAGAATCTTCCATGAAAAAAGCCCTGTCCCTTTTGCTGGCGACGGCGCTGGCCCTGCTGCCCGCGCTGACCCTGGCGGAAGAAACAGATGAAAAAGCCCGGGAAGAAAGCACGAAGGCCGAAAAATACGTGTACAAGGATGCCGTGAGCGCGCTGCCCGCCTGCTGGAATCCCCTGACCAGCGGGGACGCTTCTCCCGGCAGTCTGCTGCGCGGCGGGCTGTACGCTTTCCTTTTCAACGACGCGCTGCACCCCATCGAGGGTCAGGAACCCTTTTCCGGCTGCGTGATCGTGCCCGAAATGGCCGCCGCCGAACCCGTGGACGTGACCGAACAGGTGAAAAATGAGCGGCCTGAATTCGGCATTCCCGCCGCCGCAAGCGAGGGCTACGCCTTCGCCATCGACCTGAACCCCGCCTGCGCCTGGGAGGACGGAACGCCCATCAACGCCGACACCTATGTATATTCCATGCTGCGGCTGCTGGACCCCAACTTGCAGAACAGCCGCGCCGCTGATTTTTGTACCGGCGATTTGCGTCTGGCGGGGGCGGAAGCCTACGCCCACGGCGGCCGGACAGAAAAAACGGATAACGGCTTGATCGGCGCGTATACCATGGAAAGCCTGGTGAAAGGCACGGACGGAAAATACCGCACGGAGGAAGGCTTTTCGGTATATTTGGCCGTGGACTATCCCCTGGACTGGACCGCCGGGTACACCCTGAAAAACTATGTGGACGCCTACGGCGACGCCTATTTTACCCTGGACAACTGGGAAGCCCTGCTGGGCCGGGCGGATGATAACGGCCTGGTGCCCCTGACGGACGACAGCTTTGCCCTCTTTGCCAGCGTGACCACCGGGCATCCCGCCTGGGGCGAAAACGAAGGGGACGTACCCAACTATTTCATTGTGGAAAAGACCTGGCCCGAAGCGGATTTTGACGCCGTGGGCCTGCTCAAAACCGGCGATTATCAGATCACCCTGGTGCTGGAAACGCCTCTGACCGGCGATGCGCTGATGCGCGCCCTCACCGGAGGCTGGCTCATCAAGCAAGCCCTGTACGAAGCGGATCGCGCCGCCTACTGCACCAGCGCGGCCACCACCGCCTCCTGCGGCCCCTACAAGCTGGAAAGCAATGAACCGGAAAAAAGCATGCGCTTTGTGCGCAACGAGGCCTGGTACGGCTATCAGGACGGGAAGCACGTATACGTGGATCCCGCAAGCGGCGAAACCCGCGACATGTACATGGCCGACGTGATCGACATGCAGGCCCTGCCTGAAGCCGCCGACCGCCTGCAGCTGTTTCTCCAGGGGCAGGCCATGGAATACACCCTGCAAAGCGGGGACTTCGCCGCCTACCGGGGCAGCGACCGCGCCCGCTTTATCCCCGCCCAAACCGTTTTCTTTCTGGTTCTGGGTGGCAATTTGGACGCCCTGGGCGAACGGGAGGAAGCCAAGGGCTTTGACGCCAAAAAGTACGATCTCCAGACCCTGACCCTGCCCAGCTTCCGCAAGGCCCTTTCCCTGTCCATCGACCGGGACGCCTTCGCCGCCGCCGTGTCTCCCGCCCGGAAGGCGTGTTACGGCCTGATCGGCGACGCGTACCTGTACGACGCGGAAAACGGCCTCCGCTACCGGGATACAGAACCCGCCGGGGATGCCCTGGACGCCGCCTACGACAGCGCGGCGGACGCCGCCAAAGCGTACTATCAGGCCGCCTTTTCCGAAGCCCTGGCCGCCGGATTCATCACCGACAAAAACGGCGACCGCCTCAGCGACCAGAGCATTCAAATCGAGTACGCCGCCGACGGCGATTCCCTGTTCCTGACCCGGGTGGTGGAATGCCTGAACGAACAGCTGGCCGAGGCGGCCAAGGGCACCCCCTTCCGGAACAGAGTGAGCATTGTTCTGTCCAAACCCTGCGGCGACGCGTGGAGCAGCCGGGTCAAAAACGGCCTCAGCGACGCGGCTCTCATGGGCTGGCTGGGCGATTTCTCCGACCCCTACGCCCTGATGGACTTCTATGTGAATCCCGCTTACGCTCCAAACGTCCATTGGGCCGACGCGAACGGAGAGCAGCTGACCTTTTCCTTTGACGACGGGGAGCTGACCGCCTCCCTCAAGGACTGGTGCGACGCCCTGAACGGCAGAACCGTCACCATCGGCGAAAAAGAATACTGCTTCAGCGCCGACAAGGCCAGCCCGGAAGCGCGCCTCATGCTCCTGGCCGCCCTCGAAGAAGCGGTGCTGTGCAGCTATGACTTTCTCCCCATGGCGCAGGACGGCAGCATGGTTCTCTTAAGCCGACAAATCGACCACGTGACGGACCAGTACCACCCCACCCTCGGCTTCGGCGGCGTCCAGTACGACCGATTCAATTACGACGAAGGGGCGTGGCAGGAATATGTGAACGCCCAGCGCGGCGGAACGCTGACCTATTGACGCTCGATCTTCATTGAAATAGAAAAGACGCTATTTCAGGTTTTTCTGCAATAGTGTCTTTTATTTGCGGCTTTCTCGGAAAGGGGTCTGGGGGAAACCTCTCTTTGGCCCCCAAAGAGCGGTTTCCCCCAGAAAATCCGTTCTCTCACAGCATTTTCACAAGCATATTTTTCTGCTCGTCCATTTCCAGGGACAGCAGCTTGTCCTTTTCCATCTGGCGGAGTACGTCGGAGAAGCGCTTGAAGCCGATGGTGCGCTCGGTAAAGTCGGGGTAAGCGGCCTGAATATCGGCTTTGAGGATGGAGGGGTTGATGCGCTCGAAGCCGTCGTCCTTGTAGCGCTGCAATTGCTCGGCGAAGGCGGCGCGCCAGTTGTCCTGGGTGAGCTTTTTCGCGGCGGTTTCCTCCGGCGCGTCGGCGTTGAGGGCCACATAGACGTTATTATTTTCGTTTTTCACCCGGATGGTGCCGAACTTCTGGCTCAATTTGGCGAGCAATTTCCCGAAGGACGCGCAGCCGAAGGATTTTTCGTTGAAATCGGGCCGCAGGCGCAAAAGCACGCCCTTCAATTCGCTGGCGTACATCTTGTCCTCGTCGGTCTGCTCGGAAAGAATGCCCTCCAGCAGCTTGTTCAGGCCGCTGTCGTCCAGCGGTTCGTCCTTGGACGGGTTCTTGCGGGCGCGCTTGTCCCGGCTGACGGAGGACACGGTTTCCAGGAATTGAAACTCGTTGCAGGCGTTAATGAAAATGCTGCTGGCCACCTCGCTGCGGCTGATGCCCAGCACGAATTTGCCCATACTCTTTAATTTACCTACCAGAGGCGTGTAATCGCTGTCGCCGCTGACGATGCAAAAAGAATCAATGAGCGGGTTGGAAAAGGCTACCTCCAAAGCGTCGATCACCAGCATGATGTCGGCGTTGTTCTTCTGAGCGAAGCCGTAGCGGATGGAAGGTACCACGGTAAAGGTATTGGACAATAATACTTCCTTCAAATCGCTGAACCGGTCGGTGTAGCCGTACACCTTGCCCAGCAGGATGTCGCCGCGGATTTTCACTTTATCCAAAATACTGTTCAGCGTGGCCGCCTTGGCCCCGCAATTTTCCAGGTCTACAAATAATGCAAAACGGGATGTACTCAAGTAAGTTGCCTCCTATATTATAATCATTCAGTCAAAAGTGAAGCAAGCACGCCCGGTTAATAATCGAAGGACAGAACAATCTTTTCCCCGATTTTCCCTTCCCAGCGCACCATGTACGGGTTGGCGGAACCTTGATAAAAAACATAGAAATCCGCCGTCGCGGAGCCCGTTTCCGTGTCCGCCTGCACGTTCAGATACATCCGATAGTCTCCCTCGAATCGGGTATTGAACAGACCCACGCCGAATGTCCAATCCTGATCAATGGGCGCGTCCGGCCATATCTCTTTGATTGCCCGCCAGGAAAAAGCTCCTTCCAGGGCGTGTACGCCGTACCCCGTTGACCGTATCAATTCGCCGTCTTTAAACGCAGCCATGGAATAAGGCGCGTCATGGCTTCCGGACGCCCACCGCGCTTCCTGAACGGGCTTGATCGTTTTCCGCACATAGCCGTCCGATTCCGAGGGAACGCGGAAGGTGGCCGAAACCGTGATCACGCAATTGTTCTCAGGCGCGGGAAAAAGCACCCATCCGGCGTACAATGCGATGACGGCGGCCAAGACGATTCCTATCGCCCATTTCAATCTTTTGTTCATCGCGTCCCTCTTCGTTTGTCAATTTCAGAGCGTATCAGGTGATTTTATTTTCATAATCCTGTAATTCATGAAAAATACTGTCAACAATCGCAAGATTCTCTTCGATCCGATACAGCATGAAGTACCTGTGAGATAAGAAATGAATTTTTCTGTACCCCTGCGCTTTCAACTTCGGATTATCACACAGCTTTAAGCTGTCGGCAACGCGAGATAGGCTTTGTTTTGTTACTTCAAAATCATCCAGCACATTGGATGCTGCCTGCTCGCTTTTCTTTTCGTACAGCAGATAACGGATGAATTGGTTCAAATCCTCTTCCGCGTCAGAGGTAAGTACAACTTTATAAACCATATTTCCCCCGCATATCCGTTATGACTTCATCCGCGTCTCTGTACTTGCCCTGTTTGGCGTGTTCCCTTGACCGCTCCAATTTCAGCAGAATTTCGTCTTCTGGCATAGCCGCGTATGGATTTGCGGACACTTTCCTGATTTCAAAAGGAAATCCGTTGTTGGCGACAGCCTGCGTTAAAAAGATTCGGATGGCTGACGTTGTATCTGTCCCCAAATCTCTGAACAGCATATCTGATTTTTGCTTTAATTCATGATCTACTCTAATTTGAATGGTGCTGGTCATATCTCTGCCCCCTTTCCTGTTCTGCATCTATTATAATGCAAAAACAATACAATTGCAATATTCTGATATGCTATATCCTATCTTCCTGCTCCGGGTGCGCCCAATCATACACCGCCTTTGCCGTTTTCGCATTCATGCCGGGCACCTTCTGCAATTCCTCCAAGCCAGCCTCCTTGATGGCTTTGATGGACTTGAAATATTGCAGCAGGGCGCGCCGCCGGGCGGGGCCGATGCCGGGAATGTCCTCCAGGGCGCTGTGAACGGACGCCTTGCCCCGCAGGTCGCGGTGGTAGGTGATGGCGAAGCGGTGGGCCTCGTCGCGGATGCGCTGGATCAGGTGGAGGGCCGGGGAATGGTGGTCGATAAGAATGGGTTCCTCCTGGCCGGGCAGGAAGATTTCTTCCATCCGTTTCGCCAGGCCGAACATGGGCACGTCGGCCCCCGCTTCCAGCATAGCCTGCCGGGCGAAGGCCAATTGCTCCGGCCCGCCGTCGATCAGCACCAGATCGGGCAGAGGCCAGCGATCCTTTTCGTCTTCGGCGAAGCTCCGGCGGAACCGGCGGCCCAGCACCTCGTTCATGGAGGCGAAATCGTTGGCCCCCTCGAAGCTCTTGATGCGGAAATGCCGGTATTCCTTGGGCGCGGGCGCGCCGTCGATGAACACTACCATGGACGCCACGTTCTGCGCCCCCTGGGTGTTGGAAATATCGTAGCCCTCGATGCGCCGGGGAACGCTTTCGACGCCGATGGCCTTGGCCAGCTCCTCCACAGCGCCCACGGTGCGCTCGTACTGCACCTGTTTTTTGGCGTTGCGCTTTTCCAGGGCGTCCCGGGCGTTCTTTTCCGCCAGCAGGGTCAGCGCCTTCTTGTCCCCCCGCTGGGGGACGGTCAGGGTACAGGCTCCGCCCTTCTGCCGCCGCAGCCATTCTTCCAAATCGCCGCTGATTTCCTGGGGCAGGCCGGGGCACAGCACTTCCCGGGCAGGCTTGCGGTCGCCCTCGTAAAACTGGACGATGAAATCGAACAGCACTTCCCCCGGCTCTTCCTTCCCTTCCCTGGGCAGGGCGAAGGAATCCCCGCCTAAGATATGGCCGTTGCGCACGTACAGCACCTGCGCCATGGCGTCCAGATCGTCCTGGGCCAGGGCGAACACGTCCTGCTCCGCGCCGCTGGTCTGGATGGCCTGCTGGCGCTGCATGAGGCCCTCGATATCCCGGATCTGATCCCGAATCCTTGCGGCCTTTTCAAACTGCAATGCGGCGGCGGCGGATTTCATATCCCTCTCCAGCTCCGCCGTCACTTCCTGGTACTGGCCGCCTAAGAATTTCAGCACCCGCTGCACCACCGCCCGGTACTCCCCCTGGCTGCACTTTTCGCAGCAAGGGCCTAAGCACCGGCCGATCTCGTAATTCATGCAGGGCCGCTTGGGGCCGTGTTCCGGCAGGGCGTGATTACACGTGCGCAGAGGGAACAGCTTTTTCAGGTTTTCCAGCGTTTCCCGCACCGCCGTGGCCCCGATATAGGGGCCGAAATATTTGGCCCCGTCCGCCTGCTGCCGCCGGGCCAGCGTCACCCGGGGGTAGGCTTCGTTCAGGTTCACGCGGATATACGGGTAATGCTTATCGTCCTTGAGCAGGATATTATAGTAGGGCTTATACAGCTTGATCAGGTTGCATTCCAAAATCAGCGCTTCCAAATTGGTGCGGCACAGGATGATATCGAAATCCGTGATATGTGAAACCATGGCCGCCACCTTGGGGGTGTGGTCGCGGCCATGGAAGTAGCTTCTCACGCGATTTTTTAAGTTGACCGCCTTGCCTACATAGATGATTTTCCCGTTCTCCTTCATCTGGTAGCAGCCGGGGGAATCAGGCAGCAGGCGCAGCTTCTGGGCGATGGTGTCGTTCATTGCTCTGTTTGTTTTCAGAAAAGCCACACGGGCCGGGGAAGCAGATTACGCATCCCAGTCAATGGCGTCATCCGATACAGTTTCGCCGCGGGCGATTTCATCCTCGGCTTTTTGAACGGCTTCCGCTTCGACGGCCGTCAGCTTGGTAAAATCAGGATCCCACGCAAAAACCAGCCTCTTCATGAGTTCATAGGCAAGCTGCTGTTCGGCAGCAGGCAGCATATCCAGCATGGTCGCTGTTTTTTCCGCAAGCTCAGACATTGCGCAGCCCCCTTTACTTGTAAATATCTCCACGCGAGCCAATATCGATAATGTACAGGATCATCATCACGCCGTCGTTATCGTAGCGGTAAATCACCCTGTATCCGCCGACGCGAAGACGGAACCGGCCTGCCGGTTTTCCTTCCATCGGCTTGATATCGCCCTTGGGAGGCGTCATGGTCAAGCCATGAATTGCTTCCCTGATATGATTGCGCAGCCCTTTTTCCATCTTCTGGAGCGTTTTTGCCGCGCTTTTGGAGTATTCGATCCGCACGCATGATCCCTGCCATTCAGTTTCATGGATTTCCGTCAGCAGACGCACAAAGAATAGATTTATTCTTCGTCGTCATCTTCGCTGTCAAACGTAGCTTCCACCACGCTGATGAGCTGATCCATCAGGTCCTCGTCCACGGGCACGAATTCTTCCATATCCTCGTTGCCCTCGCCCTCCATGGGCTGCACCTTCATCACGTACCGGGAAACCTCGGCTTCGTCCTCCACGTCGCAGGCGTCGCTGAGCAGCACGTATTCATCCCCGTTGTAGAAGAAATACCGCTCCACACACAGGCGGATGGGTTCGCCGTCGTCGCCTTCCAGCTCAATGATGTCCCATTCTTCCTGATTGCTCATGTTTCTTCCTCCTTCTGGAAACATTCCTTCGTTATTATATCCCATTTCCGAAAAAAGCACAAGAAAAAGCGAACGGCAAAAAAGTGGAAAGTAAAAAGTGAAAAGCGGAAATCTGACCAGATGGCGTTCTGTCCGTCATTTTGGGCCGCTATCCCAAATTTCACTTTCCACTTTTTTATGCCGCTTTCCGCTTTTCCCTTTTTTACGCCACCCGGCTGCGCCGCGCGAACAGCTCGTCCAGGGACATGCCGCAGTTCAGCGCCTGCTGGATGCGGCGGGCCTCCTCCAAATGCAGGGGCGACATGCCCCGCAGCTTCCGCCGGATGGAGGTGTAGCTCAAGCCCGCCTTGTCCGCCAGATCCCGATTGTCCCAGCCCTTCAGGTACATCTGCACCATCACCTGCATGTACACACATTCTCCGCGCATTTTTGTTGCCTCCCTCTTTAATAAGAACGTTTGTTCTTCTTTTCAGCAACAGTATATCACATTTTTCCCCGTTGTCAAACCCCCCGGGGCAAACGGATGCAATAATTTCCAGAAATGATCGTTTTTGCGTATGATTCGCCGGATTTGTCCGCTGCGAAAAGGGGCAAGAAAAAAACCCCCTTATTTCCATGCTTTCAGGCAAAGGGAGGGGGGAAAAAAGTGAAAAGCGGAAAGTGAAATTCTGCATAGCGTCAGCAAAGATCGGATGAAGCGCGGGCTATTCAAAATTCCACTTTTCACTTTTCAATTTCCACTTTTCAACGTTTCGGCCAGGGTCAGCACGTCCTGCTCATATACCGGGGCCAGGGCGCGGCGGTAAATGATGGACGCGGGATGGTACAGGGCGAACAGCGGCACCCCCGCCCGGCTGTCCAGCCACCTACCGTGGCAGTCGCCCACGGTGATTTTGCCCTCCGTCAGGGCTTTCAGCGGCACATTGCCCAGGGTGACCAGGGCCTTGGGGCGCACCGCCTGAATTTCCTTCATCAGCCAGGGCACGAACAGGGAAAGCTCCTCCTTGTTGGGGGCGCGGTTCCGGGTGCGGCCCGTGGGGCCTTTTTCTGTGGGCCGGATTTTTACGGTGTTGGTGACGAAAATATCTTCCCGGTTCAGCCGCGCCAAGGTGAGAAATTCGTCCAAATTCTTCCCCGCCTTGCCCACGAAGGGCCGCCGTTTCAACACCTCCGTTTCCCCCGGCGCTTCGCCCACCAGCATCAGCACCGGCGCGTCCTCCCTGCCCTCTCCCAGCACCAGGGGCTTGTCCTCCCCCGGCCACAAAGGCTGAAAAAACGCCAGCATCTCTTTATAAACGCTTTGTAATCCGGTCATATCAATTTCATCTCTCTGTCGCACGGGGAAACCCGTTTTTTCAACCCAAATTGATCATTCCCGAGGTGTTTTTCGGGAAGGGGGACGAACCGCCGATGACCGCCTGTGGCGGGAATTTCATCGGCGGTGAGATCAGGCGAAAAGGAGCAATGTCCGCATGAAGCGGACTTGCGACTATTGAGCCTGCGGAGCTGGGGGAAACCCACTTTTTTCAAAAAAGTGGGTTTCCCCCAGTAAATCATAACTCTTTCAATTTGTCCCGTACCGCCTGCAAATCGTGCCAGGCGTCGCGTTTCTTGGTTTCGTCCCGCAGGAGGGCGGCGGGGTGATAGGTAGGCATGATCCAAACGCCTTTTCGTTCCACCCATTGCCCCCGGTCGCGGGTGATGCGGACCTGATCGCCCAGTACGGCGCGGGCGGCGGTAGCGCCCAGGAGTACGATCACCTTGGGGCGCACCAGGGCGACCTGCGCGCGCAGGTAGGGCAGACAGGCGGCGGCTTCCTCGGGGGTGGGCACCCGGTTCTGGGGCGGGCGGCACTTGACCACGTTGCAGATGTACACCTGCTCCCGGGTCAATCCGATGGCGGCGATCATTTTGGTGAGCAATTGCCCCGCCGCGCCGACGAAGGCCAGACCCTGTAAATCTTCGTCCGCGCCGGGGCCTTCGCCGATGAACATAAGGTCGGCGTTCCCGCTGCCCTGGCCGGGCACTTTATGATGAATGCGGCGGCACAGGTCGCACTTTTCGCACGCTTCAATGTCCGCGTGCAGCGAATCCCAGGAAACCTCCATTGCGCCGCCTCCTTAGTATGTCCCTTTCTTTATCGAATTACTGAAAGCGCGTCTTCAAAATGGAAAAGGTGCTGGCGACGTCCTGCCGGAGCCAGGAAAGCAAACTGAACAGCAGGGCCAGCAACACAAAAATGCAGACCACGCCCAGCACGACCCCCATGAATTCCATCATTTTCGCGGCCACGCGCAAATGATCCTGCTTTTCCTGCCGCTCCAATTCCTTGCGCTGCTCGTATTCCTGACGGCTGGGCTGCATCACGGTCAATCGCTCCTTTCAAACCGTAAAACAAAAGTGGAAAGTGAAAAGTGGAAAGTGGAATTTTATATAGTTCGCGATAAATGTCAAATAAAACCGCGACAATTCAAATTTACACTTTTCACTTTCCACTTTTCACTTTCTCTAAACATAGTCCATCCACGGCGCGGCTTCGTCCTGCCGTCCGGTGAGGCTCCCTTCGGCGGAGAGGCCGGGAAAGCCCTGCTGGCGCAGGGCCTCATAGACCAGGATCGCCACGGAATTGGCTAAGTTCAGGCTTCTCGCGTCCGCCCGCATGGGGATGCGCACGCACCGGTCGTACACCCTTTGCAGCAGGGATTCGGGCAGGCCCTTGGTTTCGCAGCCGAAGACCAAAAAATCGTCGGGGCCATAGGTTGCCTCCGTGTAAGCCCTTGGGGCCTTGGTGCTGGCGAAATGGTAGCTCGCGCCGGGGTACTTTTGCATGAGCGCCTCGAAATCCGGCATCACCTGGATATCCACCATGGAAAAGTAATCCAGCCCCGCCCGCTTCATGTACTTGTCCGCCAACTGAAAGCCCAGGGGCTCGATCAGGATCAGGCCCGTGCGGGTGGCGGCGCAGGTGCGGGCGATGTTGCCGGTGTTCTGCGGGATCTCCGGCGCATATAAAACGACGTGCATGACGGCAATCTTCCCCTATTTTTCGTATTTTTCCCAAGCCTGGCCCACGGCTTCCATGAGGCCTAACAATTGCAGGTCGCGAAGCTGGGCGGCGATCGTATCCTCCAGGCCGGGAATCTCCCGCAAATCTTCCTCCCAAATGGCCCGGTCGCTGAGCGCGGCGTAGGCCAGGGATTCCGGCGGCATATCGCAGCTTAAGCGGGAAAAGGAAAACAAAATCTCTTCATCCTCGTTAAAATAACAGGTTTCCCCGTTTTTTAAATACGTGTACCGGCCCGCGTCGTCCTGCCGCGCCCCGGAAAACAGCATGATCAGCAGAGACAGGCTCATGCACAGGCAAGGGGGCAGCTCACATTCCCGGTCTTCATAGGTTTTCAGCACCGGCAGGGTCTGATCCCGCCACGCGCGCACGGCGTTTGGCATAAGCAGCGCCAGGGGCTGCATCACGGTGGGGTTTTCCATTTCCCCGCAGATTTCCATGGTCAGGGGGTTCAGGGTTTCCCGGCCCAGGCCCATGCAGGGCAGGATCTCATGCAGTAGGGCGTGGCCTAAAAAGGGCCGCAGCACGGGATCCCGCATGCAGTCCTTCACCGTGTCCAGCCCCGCCATCACCCCGGCGGGCGTGATCAGCGAATACAGGCACCCCTGAATCCGCTCCCGCGCGTTTTTCTTCTCCGTTCCTTCCACGGCCTTCACCCTTTCCTTCCAACACACGCACATTTTACCAAAAAAAAGGCGCGCTGTAAAGATAAGCGCGGCCCCTCGTTTATCAGGACACAACCCGAAAAGCCCGTTTTGCTGGAATTTCCACCAGGGGATGGGCGCGGAGATAATTGAGAATCAGTTCGCTCACGTCGGTCTGAATCTCCCGCAGGATCTTGCAGGAACGGTAGAAATCGAAATCCCCCGCGCCGGTTGCCCGATAATCGCACATACAAAGGGACAGCTTTTCATCGGGGGCGATTTCCCTGCCGTTCCGCTTCAGCTCCACCACCCGGCTGCCCACGGGACGGTTCAGATCAAAGGCATAGGCGATTCCCGCGAAGTAATCATAATTGTAATGCGCTTCTTTGGGTTCCAGAAAATGCGGATCAATGCGTACCTGCTTGCCCGCGTCCACCTGGAAATAAGTGGCGCACTGCTCCAGGGCGGCCCGCAGAATTGCGCCCGTTACTTCCAGCACCTTGAGGGTGTTGCTGTACACATAGCTTGCCACCACGTCCCGAACGGTCACCTGGCTGTCAAAGCCCCGCACGCTGTTGGCTAAAGCCGCGCAGCTTACGTCCGCGCCGCTGGCTTCCAGCTGCACCATGTTGAAGAAATCGGCAATGGGCGTGCCGCGCAGGGCCATGGTGAGATGATCCTCCGGCCAAATGGGCTGGGAAAGATGGCCCACCGGATGATCCAGCCAGGCGTTCAGTTCATCCAGCAGCTTTTGTTCCCTGTCCGTCAGCTCCGCGTGATCCGGCACGCCGCACAGGGCGGAATGAAAACGCCCGTCTTCGTTTAGGGTGACTTTGATATACTGCTCGGCGTTGCAGGGCGTTTGCACGATATGCGTTCCGTGCCAGCTCGCTTCCGCCAGGGCGATGTGCTGATGCCCGGTCAGCAGCAGGTCGAAGGGCAGTTCTTCGCACAGACGGCAGGCGATGTTTTCATCCGTGTCGGACAGACTGCGGCCCGTGGACAAATCCTTTTCGACGCCGCCGTGATAGACGCCCACCAGTACGTCGTGGGGCGGCAGGGCGGCGATTGCTTGCCGGGCCGCTTCCAGGGGGTCGGAGACCGTCAGCCCCACCAGGTTTTCCTTCTTTTCCCAACGGTTTACCCAGTCCGTCACGATGCCCACCAGCCCCACGCGCAGGCCGTTTCCCAGCACATGCACCGTGCCGGGCAGCAGGGGCAGGCGGCCTTTTTCATCCTGTACGTTGGCGCACAGGCATTGGGCGTTCAGGTCGCTTAAGTACCGGCCCAGGGCTTCGGGGCCGTAATTGAAATCGTGATTGCCCAAGGTCACATAATCGTAGCCCCGGTCGTTCAGGGCTTGGGTCACGGGGGAATCGACGCCGTTGATATGGCAGTAATAGGTCAGGGGCGAACCCTGGAGAGTGTCGCCGCCGTCGATGATCAGGGTGTTTTCGTCCTTGGGGAAGCGCATAGAAAGCAGCCCCATGGGATGGGGCCGCAAATCTCTGAAATGGGTGGGATAAAGATAACCGTGGGTATCGGAGGTAAAGTAAATCGTCAGCTTGTTCATGCTTATCCTCGCGCCAGCTTGGAACGAACCCGGGTAGAGAAGATTTCGATCACGACCATCAGCACCACCATGCCGCACAGGTACGCGCCCACCATGCTCCACCGGCTGGAATTCATGCACTGGATCAGCGCCGCGCCGATGCCGCCCGCGCCGACGATGCCCAAGGTGGTGGCGTCCTTCACGTTGATGTCGAAGCGGTAGATCACGGTGGAAATGAAATTGGGAATGATCTGGGGCAGGATGCCGTAGCGGATCTTCTGGAACCCGTTGCACCCGGAGGCGTCCAAGCTTTCCAGGATTTTCGTGTCAATGTCTTCGATGGCGTTGATGTACATTTTGCAGATCATGCCGATGGAACAGACAGACTCCGTGACCACGCCGCAGAAAGCGTTGGGGCCGGTCACGCGGATCCACACCAGCGCCCACACCAGACTGGGAATGGTGCGGATGCCTAAGATCACCGCACGGAAGATCACGGCCACCCACTTGGGCACGATCTTGTCGCAGGCCAGGAAGCTGAACGGAATGGCTAAAATGCCGCCGATGATGGTGCCCAGCACGGCGATTGCCACCGTTTGCAGCAGCTGGTAGGGAACGCCCTCGGTGGTCAGGTTGAACAGCAGGTCGGTATCGGGGTGAATCAGGCCGTTGCCGATGCCCTGGGCGATGGTGATGCCCTTGGTCGCCAGGCCCTTATAGGTGATGGACGTGCCGCTCCATCCCAACAGCGCCGCCACGATCAGCAGGATCAGCGTATACAGCCACCAGAGCCGGGGCCGGGATGCGTAGGCTTCCTCGATGGTGAGGGGACGGTCCGGATTCAGCGTTTGTTTCGTTTTTCCCATCTTTCTTCCCCTCCTCAGCTCAGCTTCTTGCGCAGATACTGGCTGGTATTTTCGATGATGAAGACCACCACGAACAGCGCCAGCAGCACCGCGCCAAGGCTTTCATAATCGCGCCAGCCGATGAACTCGTTGATCAGGATGCCTAAGCCGCCCGCGCCCACGTAACCCAAAATGGCCGCGGCGCGGATGTTCATTTCCAGGCTGTACAGGCAGTAGGACAGATAGGTGGGCAAAATCTGGGGGATGCAGGCGCTCCAGAAGGACTGGAACTTGTTGGCCCCGAAGCTCTCCGTGGCCTCGAAAGCGCCCATGTCGATGGTCTCGATGGATTCGTACATCATCTTGGCCACCACGCCGAAGGTGAACACGATGATGGCCATGGTGCCCGCGAAGGTGCCAAGGCCGAAAATCAGGGCGGCGAACTTGGCGATGATCAGGGTGGGCAGGGTGCGGATGATCATGAGCAGGATGCGCAGGCCCCACACCACCACGCCGTTTTTGTTGATGTTGGTGGAGGACAGCACGGCGATGGGCAGCGCCAGGGTAGCGCCGATCACCGAACCCATGATGGACATTTTGATGGTGTCGAACAGGGCGTTGAACAGCTTGGTCGTGTTGGCCGCGTCGCCGCCGAAATAGCTCCAGTTGGGATGGAAAATGCGGCCTAAGATATAGCCTAACTGATAGCCCCGGTTGATGATGATGTTAAAGTCAAAGCCCGTCACCTTCGCGGAAATGTAGATCACCGCGATCACGATCGCCGCGATGAACGGCGTGCGGGATATGGGCTTTTGCACGGTGTGGCCGTTGGGCAGGGTGATCACGCGGGGCTTGATGATCCGATCCAGCAGCGGCGTTTTGTAGGCCGCCTCAGCAGTTTTTTTCTTCATCGCCGCCTCACTTCTCCGCCGTGGGGATGGCGGCGCCGTTGTAAATATCGTCTAAGATTTCCTGGGTCACGCTGGTGGTGGGGCCGTCGTACACGATCCTGCCCGCGCGGATGCCGATGACCCGGGAGCAGTAATTCAGCGCCAGATCCACGTGGTGGATATTGATGAGGACGGTAATGTTCATTTCCTCGTTGATGCGCTTAAAGTCGCTCATCACCTGCTTGGCGGTGATGGGGTCCAGCGCCGCCACAGGCTCGTCCGCCAGGATGATGGTGGGGTTCTGGTTCAGCGTGCGGGCCAGGGATACGCGCTGCTGCTGGCCGCCGGAAAGCTGGTCGCACCGGGTATAGGCTTTGTCCAGAATGCCCACCTTGTCCAGCGCCTCCAGGGCGTGCATTTTCTGCTCCTTGGAAAACAGCCCCAGCAGCACGCGGAAAAAGTTCATGTCCGGCACCATGCTGGTCAGCACGTTTTTGATGGCGGTGGCGCGGGTGACCAGGTTATAGGACTGGAAAATCATGCCGATCTTGCGGCGGAAGCGGCGCATGCTTTTGCCTTTCAGGGTCATCACGTCGGTGCCGTCCACGATCAGCTGGCCGTTCGTCACGTCGATCATCCGGTTGATGGTGCGGATCAGAGTCGATTTTCCCGCGCCGCTCAGACCGATAATGGCCACGAACTCACCCTGATCAATGGTCAGGTTGATATCCTGCAAGCCTTTGACGCCGTTGGGATACACTTTATCCACATGTTTGAATTCAATCAAGAAAATCGTCTCCTTCCGCTTCGCGGGATGGCATCTCCATCCCAATCATCATCATATCATGGAGCAGTATGCAATACAAGCGATTTTCAGGGAAAAAGAGAAAAAAAGAGAAAAACTCGTTACCATTCACCCTGCGGGTTCATGGTAACGCGCGGGTGGGTATTGCATACCCCCCGCGTGCCCCCCGCACAGTTTTTCCTAAAATCTCTTCGAGATTTCCGGGCGGAAAAACCGCAAGGTAGAAAAATTTCTTCCAGTCGTCTGCGCTCCTTGCAGAAATTTTTCGTCCTCCCGGCGTACACGCCGCCGGTGCGGATTACAGTCAAGGGGCGTTCCCCTTGACAATCCCCCTCTGCGTATTCCAGCTTCCGTTGGATTTTTGTTAGGTGAATAGTAACAAAAAACCCGGCAGCGAACTGCCGGGCGAAAGAAAACGGAAGTTTGATTACTTCACCAGGGACAGAGCCGTACGGGCGGCGTCATAGTCGCTGTCCTGAGCCACGGCGTAGCCGGTGTGGCTGTACACGGAGAAGATGGCCTTGCCTTCTTCGGTGTTGATGATGTTGATGAGGGCCGTCTGCAGGGCCTGGATGAATTCGGGGTTGTTGATTTCAGCCTTGGCGGTGGTGATGGCCACGGTGTCGTTATAGATGCCGGGGGTGACGCCGATGACGTTCAGTTCGTCCCAGATGGCGCCTTCGCGGCCCATGCCCTGCTTGCCGGTTTCGTCCTTCTGGTCGGTGGGCAGGTTCCAGGGCGCTTCGTAGTCGCGGCGGCCGTCGGCGTAGCAGCAGATGATGTCCACCTGTTCGGCGGCAGCCTGCGCGAACGCGTCGGCATAGCCTAAGGTGACCACGCTGGACAGGTCGGAAATCTTCTTGCCTTCGTAGTTGTTCATCAGCCACATGGTGGGATAGATGTAACCGGCGGAAGAAGAGGTGTTGGCCACGGCCCAGGTGCAGTCGTTCAGCTCGTCCCAGGTGAGCTTTTCACCGGCGTTGACCTTGGCGGCCAGGGCCTTGCCCTTTTCGGTGGGGGCGGCGTAGATCAGGGAGCGGTAGAAGGTCACCTGATTGTCGGTGGGCAGGGTCTTGTTGGCCACGCCGTTCCAGTCGGCGGGGTTTTCGCTGTCGTTGGAAAGGCCGGCGCGGGTGGCGGTCAGGATGACGGCCACTTCCTGGCTCTGGCTGTAGATGGCGTAGGTGCCGCCGGGCAGCCAGCCCACGTCGATGGTGCCGGCGCTCATGGCTTCGCCGGTGGCTTCATAGCTGGTGCCCACGGAGATGTCCACTTTGCCGATGTCGTAGCCTAACTTGGCCATTTCAGCCTGCACCAGCTCGGGCAGGTTCTTGGTGCCGGTGATGATCACGTCCGCGTCCTTGGAGGGAACGAACTGGAAGGTCAGGGTGTCCATCTTTTTGTTTTCGGCCAGGGCGGCGGCGCAGCCCAGGGTCAGCGCCAGAACCAGAATCAGGGAAACGAGCTTTTTCATGCTTTCTTTTCCTCCTTCGAGTAGTTGCTGCAATGTGTATCAGCGCACTAAATAGTATAATATATCCGACGGAGAAATGTGTGTATAAATTGTTACGATTGCTTTACTTGTTTGTTCCGACTGAACGAAAACGTTTTTCAGCCCGCCCGCGCGTTCCCGCGAAGCCGCGGGCGAGCGGTAATGAAAGAACCGCCCGGCATAATCCGGACGGTTCTCGAAGCGACGGATCAATACTTCCGCTTGCGAGCGGCTTCCGCCTTCTTCTTGCGCTTTACGCTGGGCTTTTCATAATGTTCGCGCTTACGAACCTCGGCCAGCACGCCAGCACGGGCACACTGACGCTTGAAGCGCTTCAGAGCGCTTTCCAGCGATTCGTTCTTGTTGACATGAACCTCAGACACTTGTTTTCCCTCCCTTCGCTCATCTCGCCTGAAACAACACCGTATGTACTTACGGTGCGACGCCGTTGAACCGGCGGATGGCGACCGTGCCTGTATTATAACGCTTTCGGGAGGGCGTGTCAACAGCCTTTTCGGGGCATAAAAATGTTTTTACACTTTCACCGACGATCAGGGAATTTTCCTCCCAATCAGGCCATTTGATCCGCCATCTGCCGCCCGCCGAGGATGTGGAAGTGCAGGTGGGGCACGCTCTGGCAGGCGTCGGGGCCGCAGTTGCTGACCACGCGGAAGCCTTTTTCCAGCCCTTCCTGGGCCGCGATTTTGCCGATGGCGGTGATCACGGCGCACAGCGCTTCTGGGGCCAGCTTGTCCGCCTCCGCGATGCTGGCCACATGATCCTTGGGCACCACCAGGATGTGGGTGGGCGCCTGGGGATTGATGTCCCGGAAGGCGTAGCAGTATTCGTCCTCATAGACTTTCGTGGAAGGAATGTCCCCCGCGATGATTTTGCAGAACAGGCAGTTATTATCCATAGCATTATTCCTCCTACTTATTATTTGAGTTGAGAGTTGGGAGTTGGGAGTTGAGATGATACGGCGTCTTCCGAAGAAAAAGCGTATTTGACCGACTATATAAATCTCAACTCTCCACTCTCAACTCTTCACTCTCCGCTCACTTGATCCAGTCCGCGGGCCGGATATTCAGCGTTTCGCCTTCCTTGATATCGGACAGGAGCATCAGGGTTTTTTCTCCCTCCACCAGGCGGCGCTTGGGGTTTTCCAGGGCCAGCACGAAGCAGATGCCCGCCACGGTGACGGAAAATTCCTTCATCAGCTCGATCATGCCCCGGGCGGTGCCGCCGCCGCGCATGAAATCGTCCACGATCAGGGCGCGCTGGCCCTCCTTGACCGCCCGGCGGGACAGAGCCATGGTTTCGATGCGGCCCGAGCCGGACACGTAGGAAATGTTCACCGCGCTGCCCTCGTACACCTTGGTGGCATGCCGGGCGATGATCAGGGGCACCCGCAGGGCCTCCGCCGTCATCATGGCCACGGGAATGCCCTTGGTTTCCATGGTGAGTACGAAATCGGCGTTGATGTCGTAATACTGGCTGGCGATCAGCGTTCCCATGCCGTGCACCAGCTGCGGGTCGGACAGGATATCGGAAAAGTACAGGTAGCCCCCCGGCAGATGGCGGGCGGGCTCCCGGAGCCGCTCGCAGATGCCCTCCACAAATTCCCGGTCATAGCTTCCCATACCCATGGGCCGGTAGCGCACGCCGCCCGCCGCGCCCGTGACCGTTTCCAGCCTGCCCAGCCGGAACTGTTTCATGGTGTCCTGCAAAATCGCCACGTCCTCGCTGACGGTGGACTTGGCGGTGGAAAACAGCTCGCAGAAATGGGACAGGGTAAAAATCCGGTTGGGGGACTGGGTCAGCACCTGGGTCATGACGGCCAGCCGTTCGTTGCGCTTGATCTTGTCCATGGTTCTCGTTCATCCTCTCTCCCTTTAGGGCCTGGCAAGGAAAGAGTATACCACAGAAATACGAATATTTCCAGTGTTTTTTATTATTTTGTTCGGGAAATTTTCAACAAGCAGCAGGGGTAGGCGAGAAACACAGCAGCGCGAACATTATTCTCCCTCAAACCATTCTTCAATCGAAACCTTTAGCGCCTCGGCGATCCCTTTTTTTGCAAAAAAAAGCGCGGATTTGCTCCGCGCCGCTGGGAATGGATATGGGATTATACCGCGTGCTTCACCCGGTCGTGCTCCTCGGACCGCTTGGCGTTGTTGAAGCGGTCCAGGGTGCCCACCAGATAGCCGGTGATGCGCCGGATGCGGTGGAAAGGCACGTTGCCGAAATCGTAGGACAATTCCACAAACTCGCCGTCCACCTTGATGTCGATGCCATGGGGCCGAGCGCCGAACTTCTTCTCCGCCCGGTCGATATAAGCCTGAATTTCTTCCTGGGGCAGTACGCCGCCCGTCACGCGCACGTCGCAATTGGTCATGATGTTTCTCCGTCCTTTCCTGCTGGGTACTTTTTTCGGTAAAGCGGCTCGGCCGCTCTTGTTTGTCCCTTACGTCATAGATTATACACCCATTTTCGCGGGTTGAAACGGAGGAACGAAAAATTTTTTCAAAAAAATGCGGCTGCGAAGGGCACATATTGTGATAGCAGCCTTCGTTCAGCGTGAGCATATACAGGATGTTGGGGTGTAAAAAATCCATTGCCCGACGCGCGTGTTCATGGTATAATCGGACGGTAAATTTCGGTTTCAAGCGCCGAACTTTTCAGATTATTTTGTAAAGAAGGTATTTTTCGCCATGCCAAACGTTGCCATCCTGATCGACGCGGAAAACGTGCTGCCCATTTTTGCCGATCAGATTTTTACCCACGCCGCGTCCTTAGGCGCCGTGACCCACAAGGAAATTTACGGGGCCGCCGCCGCCCTGAACGCCTGGGTGGAGCCGGTGCTGAAATACGCCATCCGCCCCAGCCTGACCATCCGGCCCAGCAAGTATAAAAACACCTCCGACATCGCCCTGGTGATCGGGGCCATGGACCTTTTAGCGAGCAAAACGGAGGCCGCCCCCGATATCATGGTGATCGCCTCCAGCGACAGCGATTTTTCCGCCCTGTCCGTGCGCCTGCGCACCGGCGGCGTGGACGTGGTGGGCATGGGCACCGATAAGTCCAACGAATTGTGGCGCACCGCCTGCACCTCCTTCGTGGTGCTGCAGCAGCCCTCCGCCCGCGCCGCTTCCCAGCCCCGCAAAATAGAGTCTGCCCGCCCCGTTCCGGAAAAAACGCCGGAAAAGAAGCCCGAAAGAACCCCGGAGAAGGCTCCTGAAAAACCCAAAATCACCCCCACCCACAGCGGACGCATCGCCAACATTCGCGCCTTTATCCTGAACCAGCTGTCCAGCCGGGAGGGGCGCATGCCCAGCCATGCCCTCTTTTCCCTGCTGAACGAGCTGCCCGATTACCGCTACGATCAGCAGCGCTCCAAGCGTAAGCCCCTGGATTACCTGGCCCGGCAAATGAGCGGCGCGCTGAAAATCGAGGAAGCCGAGGGCGGCACCTGGGTGTCCGCCGCAACGCCGGAAACGTCGGAAACGCCGGAAGCGCCGGAGGCCGTACAGGAAGCGCCCCTGCCCCGGCAGGAAACGCAGGAAACGCCCGTCCCGGCCCGGGAACCGGAACCCGCGCCCCAGCCTGAACCCCGGATTCAGGAGCCTGACCCCGTCGGCCTCCTGATCCAGGCGGGAGCGCCCGAGGACGCCGCCCGCAAGATCGCCGCCATCTGCACCGAAAGCACCGACCGCCGCGCCGTCTATAATAAACTGCGCAAGGCCTTCGGCACCGCCGACGCCCGCAAATACCTGCAAATCCTGAAAGAAGCCGCCGGAGAAGCGTAAGCGGGGAAGGCTTCGCCGCCGGGCAATCAAAAAACCGTCTCTTTGCCGGACAGTGAACCAGCAAAGAGACGGTTTTTCGATTGCGGGAAGTATTATTCGCCCAAAAACGCCTGCTTGTTCAGCGGGATCAGGGCGGCTTTCTTGCCGGTGAACTTTTCCTCGAACACCTTGAAGATGGTTTCGGGCTGCACCACGCCGGTGCCCCGCACCACTTCGCCGAGCATCACCATGTTGGCAACCTTGTCGTTGCCCAGCTTGGCGGCGCGGGCGGCCAGATCGACGGCCACGGCCTTGATGTCGTCCCGGTTGGGCTTGCGGTCGATGATGGATTCGTTGTAGAACAGGAAGCCGCCGGGCTTCACCATCGGCTCGAACTTGTCCATGGAGGGCAGGTTCATGACCACGGCGATGTCCGCCTCGTAAATCAGGGGGCAGGAAACGGGCTTATCGGAAACGACCACGGTGCAGTTGGCGGTGCCGCCGCGCATTTCGGGGCCGTAGGAGGGCAGGAAGGTGGCTTCCTTGCCTTCTAACATGGCCGCCTGGGCGATCATCTGGCCCATAAGCAGCACGCCCTGGCCGCCGGAACCGGCAAAAAACATTTTATACGTACTCATGCCTGTTCCTCCTTTGCGGGTTCCTTGATGACCCCGATGGGATAGTAGGCCATCACGTTGTTGCGCACCCACTCCAGGGCCTTCACGGGGGTCATGCCCCAGTTGGTGGGGCAGGTGGACAGGAATTCGATCAGGGTAAAGCCAAGGCCCTGCTGCTGAATCTCAAAAGCCCTGCGGATGGCTTTCTTCGCCTGCCGCACGTGGGCGGGGCTGTCCAGCGCCACGCGCTCCACATAGGCCGCGCCGTCGATGGTGGCCAGCATTTCGCTCATTTTCACGGGCATGCCGTTCAGTTCCTTGCTGCGGCCGTCCTGGCTGGTGGTGCTCTTCTGGCCGATCAGGGTGGTGGGGGCCATCTGGCCGCCGGTCATGCCGTAAATGCCGTTGTTGATGAAG
>JAFSNT010000244.1 GCA_017443295.1 Clostridia bacterium | reverse complement strand
TTAGTTGCCTCCAGCACGGCATTGGACAGATGGTATTCCATAGTCGCCAGGATGGCGTCATAATGGCGGCGTATCTTCCGTTGGAGTTCCACAAATACCTTGATCCGGCAATGCTGCGCCCACTTGATCCAGCCATCCAATTCCGCCTTGGCAGTGGAAACATCCGCGCAATGAAAGACGAGTCGTAGCTTTTCCTTGAGCAGATAAGCCCGGTACAGCCGTTTGTCCGACTTGGCTATGAACGTAAGCTGTGCCTGCTGCTTGTCGGTAAGATGCTCGGGGGCTTTTCCGAGAGCAAACCGTGAGCCCTTCAAGTCCTTGGCTGTTGTATCCTTCCTTGGTGCATCCTTCCTCGGCCGGCCACGCTTCCTTTGGGGACTGTCTTTCACTTTCTTTTGTGCGTCCCGCCATGCCGCGCGGCGGACCTCGTCAAGCGCTTCGTTTGCCCACTGCACGACGTGGAACGGGTCAATACACCGCTTCGCCTGTGGGCAGGATTGGTCGATGCATTCCTGTATCCACTTGGCGCCGTCCCCGGACACCAGCTTTATATTGGCAAGCTGCTCCTTGGTCAGAAGCCGGAAGAACTTTGTGAACACAGACTTCCCGTGCCCTTCGTGGGTCCATACCACTTTGCCTGTATCATGGTCGATGACAACCGTGATGTACTTGTGCCCTTTCTTGTAGCTGGTTTCATCCACGCCAATCCTGGACAGGTTTTTAAGGCGTGCCGCAGGATTCGGGTCAAGCTCGCTTCTCATTCTGCTGATGATTGGCCCTACTGTGTTCCAGGATATCCGGAGCAGGGCTGCGACAGCCGTCTTGGAACATGCCATGGCAAGCCATGTGGCAAGTGCCTCGAATTCCCGCGTAAACCGTGATCCATGTCTCGCCCATGGGACCGCCGCCGTGACGACGCCGTGCTCTGGGCAACATACACGAGGGGCGTCCGCAACGATATAGACCTTGTGGTTGTTCCAATCGCAGGTGCGCCATGAGCGTCTGCCACGGCCTTGGTCGTAATAGGGAGCCTTCCTTCCACACTTGCCGCAACGGCATTGTTCACCTTTGGTGGGGTGCGCCATAACTGCAAATGACCCATCGGGCAAAATTTCCATGCTGTCAATAGCAGTATGCTTGACATTAAGGATAGATTTGAGTATCTTTTTGTTGAGCATACATTTCCTTCTTTGTACGTTGATTTTTTGTGCAGAAAAAATCGTGCAGGAAAATGTATGCTTTTTCAATGGTTATAGGCTATTTGAAGATTTTTGCCTCCACTCATTCTGATGGAGAGCCTGAAAATTTTGCTCTTTTTCCGCGCCGACAGGCGAAACCGGGGGTGTTTATCAATCCATGTGCGGCTCCAAAAAGGTGAAAATCGTCGAATAGTAAAGCTCCGGCGCGTCCTTCTTCGCGTCGGCGTGGCCCACGCCCGGAAGGGTGAGACGCGCCTTCGGGTTCGCGCCCGACGCGCTATACAGTTCCTCCATCATTTCCACCGGAGCCAAATCGTCCGCGTCCCCGTGAATGAAAAGCGTCGGCAGCACAGGCAGCCGCTTGACGGGCGCGGCGTCGGAGAGCCATGCCCCGGCTTTGATCCGGCACACTGCGTCCACACAGCGCATGATGGGAAATTCGGGCAGGCCGAAGAGCTTTTGAAGCTGCATGGAAAACATGGTATAGGCGCTGGTATAGCCGCAGTCCTCCACCAGCGCCGCCACCTGCGGCGGCGCGTCGCTTCGGCTCGCCGCCATCATCGCCGTGGCCGCGCCCATGGAAATGCCGTGGAGCGCGATGCGCGCCTCCTTGTCCCGCGCCGCGATTTGCCGCGCCCAAGCCGCCACATCTTCGCTTTCCTTCACGCCCATGGTCAGATATTCGCCGTCGCTCTCTCCCGCCGCGCGCATATCCGGCGTCAGCACCTCATAGCCCCGCTTCAGATATTCCGCCGCCACGTCCCAGACAAACCGCTGGTCGCGCCCGTAGCCGTGAACGAGAATCACCCAGCGATGGGACGGCGACGCGGGCGAGAAATGCGTCCCCCGCAGCGTCAGCCCGTCCGCCGACGCCATCGACCAATCCTCGCTCATCGCCTCCGGGCGCGGAGGAAGCGGTACCGAAGGGTCATGGATGGCGGCGCAGGCGGCGGGGATGGCCTTGGGATCGGCGTCGTTCCCGCGCCGGATCGCGTAGCCGACGAAATAACTTCCGATGAGATAGCCGAAAGCGACCAACAGGATCAATACCAACAGTGCGGCTCGTTTTTTCATTTGCAACACCTTCCATTCTTCATCCATTTTACTTTACACGATTTCCGCCAACTTGGCCAATGACCGCAATTGATATTCATCTAATTTTCATGTTATGTTCGATTGTTTCACGTGAAACATTTTTTCTCCTTTTCGAGAAAATTTCTGTGTTGATTCACACCGCGAAATCTTTTCGCGCCCTATACATACATTGCAACAGTTTCACGAAATCCAGCACTTCCTTCCGCCGCTCCTGCTTATGTGTGCACAGCACGCAGGGGACGGTTTCCTCGCAGTCGAAGGGCGTCCAAGCGAATTCGCCGCTTTGGTCGTTCAGGAAACCGGGGGCGAGGCATATCCCTTTCTTCGCGGCCACGTTGGTCAGCGTCGTGTCGTGGTTCGCGCTGTT
>JAFSNT010000023.1 GCA_017443295.1 Clostridia bacterium | reverse complement strand
TAAGCGCTGGATCAGGATATTGGTGGCGGTGTTGTCGCTGACGATGATCATGAGCGCGCACAAGTCCCGCAAGGTGACGGTGAGGCCGTCGTGCAGGTAGGTCAGCGCCCCGCAGGAGGGCATTTTCTGCTCCGGCCGGATGGACACGCTTTCGTCCATGGAAAGCAGGCCGTCCCGGGCCTGCCGAAACGCTTCCACCAAAATGGGCAGCTTGATCACGCTGGCCGCCACCAGGGGAACGTCCGCCTGATACGCCCACTTTTCATCAGTGACCAAGTCCTTGCCGTATACGCTGATCTCCCCCGGCAGCGCCGTCATGCGGGGCAGCAAGGAGCGCAGAAATTCCGTAAATCCTTCTTTCATGGCAACACTTTCGTCAGCGTATTGAAAAGGACACTTTGAAATCAGAAGGAGTTGAGAGTTGAGAGTGAAGAGTTGAGATTTATATAGTCAGTCAAATAGGATTCGCTTGTGATAAACACTATATCATCTCAACTCTCAACTCTTAACTCTCAACTCCGATCTAAAGCGTCCTTTCTTATTCCGACCGAATAACCCTTTCTCAAATCTTCAGCACGGCCTTTGCAATGGAGAAGTAAATGAACAGGGAACTCATATCCACCACGGTGGTGATCATGGGGCTGGCCATGAGGGCGGGGTCGAGCTTCAGGCGCTTGGCCAGCATAGGCATGGCGCAGCCCAGGGCTTTGGCCAGCATGATGGTGCCGAACAGGGCCGACGCCACCACGAACGCCACGGCCCAGGTGATGCCGCTGCCGTCCTCCATGAACAGGGGATTGACGAACTTCACCCGGAACAGGGTGAACACGAACAGCACCGCGCCCACGATGACGGCCACCCGGAATTCTTTCCACAGGGCCTTAAAGAAATCCTTCAGGGTGATCTGGCCCAGGGAAAGGCCGCGGATGATCAGGGTAGAGCTTTGCGCGCCGCAGTTGCCGCCCGTATCCATCAGCATGGGGATGCAGGACGTGAGGATGATGCCCACGCTGCCGGTGGCCTGCAATACATCCTCGTACTGGGTGATGATCAGGCCGGTGAAAATGGCGATGATGGCCATGACCAGCAGCCAGGGAATACGGTTCAGGGCCAGCTTGAAGGGGGACGTTTTCAGGTATTCGTCATCGGACGGCGTCAAAGCGGCCATCTTTTCAAAGTCTTCCGTGGTCTCTTCTTCGATGACGTCCATGATGTCGTCCGCCGTGATGATACCGACCAAACGGTCTTCCTTATCCACCACGGGAATAGCCATCAAGTCGTAATGGCGCACCACCTCGGCGACCTTCTCCTGGTCGTCTAAGGTATGCACGAACACGGGATTGCGATCCATGATGTCGGACAGTACCGTGTCCTCGCTGGCCAGGATCATTCTCCGCAGGGCCAGGGTGCCGATCAGGTGATGGGTGCTGTCGACGATGTACAGGGTATAAATGGTTTCCTTGTCCAGGCCCTCGCGCCGAATAATGTCCATGGCTCCCCGAACGGTGACGTCGCTGAAAAATTCTAAGTATTCGATGGTCATCAGGGAACCGGCGGAATTATCGGGATAGCGCAGAAACTGATTGATCAGGTTGCGCTTTTCCGTGTCCGTCGTCTGCAATACGCGCCGCACCACGCTGGAGGGCATTTCCTCCAAAAAGTCCACCGCGTCGTCTAAGAACATATCGTCGATCAGGGCGCGGATTTCCTGATCGCCGATGGATTCGATCAGCGTCTGCTTCTGGTCGTCGGACATGTAGCTGAACACGTCCGCCGAAATATCCTTGGGCAGGATGCGGAACACCAGCAGCAGCTTTTCCTTGTCCAGCCCCTCCATGTATTGGGCGATGTCTACCTCGTTCAGCATCATCATCGCCCCGCGAAGCTCGCCATGGCGGCCCTTTTCCAACAGGTCGTTCAGGCGTTTCTGAATGGCTTCCCACTCCATGGGATTCACCTCCCCTTTTCTTTTGAACACGAACCCGCAGATCATCGGAAAAGCACGCACGCAAAAAAGCCCTCTTCGTGCTTTGCCTTTCCCGCTGTTACGACGTTCAGCGATGCAAGAGGGGGACGAACCGAATTATGAATGACGCGCCAACGAGCGCGCCGTCCACGATCGCGGCACGCCTTCGCTCACTGTGCATCTCTCGCCGTCGCCCATTGACTGTC
>JAFSNT010000243.1 GCA_017443295.1 Clostridia bacterium | reverse complement strand
GTCGCACAGGCGCACGAACCGCGCGGCCTTGCGGCTGTCCTGGCTGGAAAGCCGTCCGCCGTCGGCGCTGTGGTCGTTGGCCACCAGGCCCACGGTATGGCCGCCCACCCGGCACAGGGCCGTGCGGATGGCGGGGCCGTAACCCTTATACAGCTCGATGAGCATGCCGCCGTCGGCCAGATCCTGCATGAGGGCCGCGGCCTCGTCGGGGTCCTCCGCCGTGAGCTGACGGTTCAGGTCCTCGCCGTCGGAAAGGGGCGCGTCCTCCATGTTGCAGGCGGGCAGCAGGTCGATCAGGGCGGCAATCTGGGCCACCGCTTCTTCTTCCGTGGCGGCGGTCAGGGCGCAGGCGCCCTGGGCGTCCATGGCTTCCGCGCCGAAGAGCTGCTGGGCGGTCTTTTCCCGGCCCTTTTCGCCGTTCATCACCTGAGCGGTGTGCAGGGCGATTTCGCCGGTCTTTTTCACCTGAATGTTAAAGTCGGTCAGCTGAGTGATCATCGTTGCGAGACCGCGGCAGGGCCCCATGACGCAGCTGATCAGCGGGCACACGCCGGACAGCCGCGCCAGCGCGCCCAAAATCTCCGCGTAGGCGGGCAGGGCGTCCATACCCTCGGACAGTTTGACCCCCGCGCTGTCCAGCAGCGCCACCACCGGCGCGCCGGTGACCTTCGCCATGCGCAGCACTTTGAGAATCTTCTCCGCCTGGGCCTTGGTCATGGCCCCGCTGCGGTCAGCGAAATCCTGGGCGAAGCAATACACTGCCTGGCCGTTCACCGTGCCGCAGCCGGCCACCACGTTGCCGTTCTGCTTCAGCGCGTCCATTTCCACAAAGCTGCCCGCGTCAAACAGCTTCGCGGCCCTCTCCCGGGCTGTGCATTTGCCGTCGGCATGCTGCTTGGCGATGCGTTCGGCGTCCCCTTGCAGGACGGCGGCTTTTTCAGCGGCCAGCGCCTGCAGTTTTTCGGACATTTCCATTCCCTTTTCCCCCATTCTCCTATTTGGTTTTGGTGATGAAGGTTCGGAAAAATATACCGTGGCTTTCCTTTTTCGCCGGCGCGATCCCCGGCGGAAGCAAAAAGAAAGCATCATCCTAACCCAAATTTCCCTATTCACCGTAAGCGGCCCTTTTCCTGCCTCTTTCGAGCAAAAATTTCATATTTGGGGAAGAAAAGGCAGTTTCCATCCGTTTTTATCTGCGAAAGGCGGGCCGAAAAGCTGCCGGAAATCATTGCGGCGGACGTTCAAACGTGGTACAATGAACCCGAGGCGAAAAATGCGGAAAAAAAGGAGCTGATTCCCGATGAAGCGGGCGATGCTGTGCATCATGGCGGCGGTGATTTTGCTGGCGGGGCTGATCGTCCCGGCGGGGGCGGAATCGGTGCTGGATAACTACGCCACGTGCAGGTTCAGGAAAAACTACGCGGTATACAGCGGCCCCGGGATGAATTACGTGCGGGCCAACAACGGAAAAGCCTCCATGGGCGGCGGCGGCGTGTGCCGCCTTTACGGGGTGGAGGGCCAATGGGTCCTGATCGGGTACGGCTTCACCAACGGCGGCTACCGCATCGGCTATATCAGCGCCGACGCGATGGACAACATATACGACGTGAAAGGAAACATCAATTATTACCTGACCTTCCATCCGTATACCGCCTACGCGGACGATTCCTGCCTCGTGACGGACGACCCGGTGATCAATAACAAAACGGTGTATACCATTCCCCGGGGCACGGCGGTAACGGTGCTGTGTTCCTACGGCAGCACCTCGGCGTATGTGGAGGTGAGGACTCCCGACGGCCCCATGCGGGGGTTCGTGCTGTCCAAGCACCTGCTGGGCTGGAGCGCCGCCACGGCCACGCCCAGGCCCACGCGCAGGCCCACGCCGACGCCGACCTATTATTACCCCTATTACCCCACTTACCCCACGGCCACGCCCGCCAGCGGCATACCCAACACCTATTACCATCCCTCCAGCCGGAGCGAATGGCTGCCCGCGGCCCAATCGTTGCGGCTGCAGGGAAGCTGGCCCGTGTACTCCGGCCCCGGCACGTACTATTTCCGCGCCAATAACAACAAGGCCACCATGGGCGGCGGCGTCTGCCGGGTGTACGGAATAGAAGGAAGCTGGGTGCTGATCGGCTACGAGCTGTCCAACGGCAATTACCGCATCGGCTATATCAGCGTGAGCGCCCTGCCCCAAATGGGCCTGAGCATCCCCTATCTGGATTTCCAGGGCGCTACCCGCCGCGTGGTCTATTCCGTCGATCTGATCGACGATCCCGTGCGCACCCTGGCCCCCGTGGTTTCCCTGTCCGCGGGCACCTACGTGGTGTTCCTGGGCTATTTGTGGGAAAACGGCCAATCCTGGGCCTATGTGGAGGTGCTGACGGGCGGCTCCTTCATGCGCGGCTTCGTGCCGTCCTGGTGCCTGCAGCAATAAACGCAAAAACGAATAGAACCGTGGGGCTGCTGCAGAAAACTGCGGCCGCCCCTTTTCAATGAAAAAATACTTAACAAGTTTCAAATTATATGGTATACTGAAAATGGTATTCTATCATTGTATGCCTTTTGACAAGGAGGAACGGGCCGGATGGATTCGTACAAGCTGCTGATCACGGGCGGCATACCGCTGACGGGGGAAACCTATGTTTCCGGCGGAAAAAACACCTCTGTGGCGGTGATTCCCGCGGCGCTTTTATCGGACGAGCCATGCACCATCGAAAACCTGCCGGACATTGAGGACGTGCGGGTGCTGACGGATATCCTGCGCCTTTTGGGCGCGCAGGTGGATTATCAGCCCGCCGCCCGGCGCATGATCGTGGATCCGCGCACCCTTTCCTCCTGCAAGGTTTCCTACCGGCAAAGCCAGCGCATGCGGGCCAGCTATTACCTGCTGGGCGCGCTGCTGGGCCGCTGCGGCGAGGCCGAGGTGGGCTATCCCGGCGGCTGCTCCATCGGCGCGCGGCCGGTGGATCAGCATTTGAAGGCCTTCCGGGCCATGGGCGCGGAGGTGGAGGAGCGGGGCGCCAAGATCACCGCCAAGGGCAAAATGCGGGGCGCCCAGGTGTTTTTCGACCGCATCACCGTGGGCGGCACCATCAACGCCATGCTGGCGGCGGCCAAGGCCGAGGGCAGCACCATCCTGTACAACGCCGCCCGGGAACCCCACGTGGTCGACCTTGCCAACTTCCTGAACTCCATGGGCTGCAGGGTGCGCGGCGCGGGCACGGACACCATCCGCATCGTGGGCGCGAAGCGCCTGCACGGCAGCACCTATACCGTCATCCCCGACCAGATCGAAACGGGCACGCTGATGATCGCCGCGGCGGCCACCAGGGGCGACGTGGTGATCCGGGGCTGCATCCCCGCCCATATGGACGCCCTGACGGCCAAGCTGCTGGAAATGGGCGTGTCCGTGGGCGATATGGACGACGCCATCCGCGTGCGCACCGCCCGGGGCCACCGGGCCGTGAACATCAAAACCCAGGAATATCCCGGCTTCCCCACCGATTTGCAGCAGCCCATGAGCGCCCTGCTCACCCGGGCCAACGGCGATTCGGTGGTGATCGAAACCATTTTCGAGGCCCGGTTCAAGCACCTGATGGAAATGCAGCGCATGGGGGCGCACGTGCGCATTTTGGAGCAGACCGCCCTGATCGAGGGCGTGCCCGAATTGTACGGCGCGCCCGTCACCGCCACCGACCTGCGGGCCGGGGCGGCGCTGGTGGTGGCCGGGCTGATGGCCAACGGCACCACGGAGATTTATGAACCCGGCTATATCGAACGGGGTTACGAGCATATTGAAGAAAAGCTGCGCGCCTTGGGCGCGAATATCCGCCGGGAGCCGCTGGATCCAATGGAAATGCGGAGATAACGAAAGGGCATGATTTTTTGGACGCATTTGAGATATTGGGCCTGAAGCCGGACGCCGACGAAGCGCAGGTGCGCCAGGCCTACCATCAGCGGGTGAAGGCCTGCCATCCCGACCAGTTCGCCGATGGAGACGCCCAGCGCCAGGCTCAGGACAAGCTGATCCAGCTGAATTTGGCCTATGAGGACGCCATGCGCCGCACCGCCGGGAAGCAAAAACCCGTTTTCCACACCGTTTCCCCGGAGCAGGCCAAGGCCGTCGCCAAAAAGCTGCTGGAGCAGCAGCGCTACGAAAGCGCCCTGCTGCAATTGAGCCACGCCGAAACCCGGGACGACGAATGGTATTATATCCACGGCCAGCTGCTCATGGGCATGCGCCAATACAGCACGGCCCACCAGTCCTTCCGGGAGGCCGTGCGCCTGCAGCCCGAAAACTTGGAATACCGCCGGGGCGCGCTGGACGCCGCCATCGCCATCAAAAAGCATCAGAAATGGCCGTACCGCGTGGCGGAATGGGCGGGCGGCCTGCTGCACCGGGGGAGGAAAGTTTGAGCTTTTGGCAAATGCCAAAATATGGAAAAACTCGTGATGGAGCGTACAAATCATGAACCTGCCCAATAAGCTGACGCTGCTGCGCATCCTGCTGATTCCCGTGTGCCTGCTGCTGTGGGCGCTGGGGCAGCCGGTTTTTTCGGCGACCATTTTCGCTCTGGCGGCATTGACCGACTTTCTGGACGGCTACATCGCCCGGAAGCAGAACATCATCACCACGTTCGGCAAGTTCGCCGATCCGGTGGCGGACAAGATTCTGGTCCTCACCGCCATGATCTTCCTGTGTGCCGACGGGATCATTCCCGCCTGGGCGGTGTGTATCGTGGCGGCGCGGGAGCTGATGGTGGACGGCCTGCGCCTGGTGGCCGTGGGCAAGGGCACCGTGATCGCCGCCGGGTGGCTGGGGAAAATCAAAACCAATCTGCAATTTTTCTGCATCTTAGCGGGCATGCTGCTGCCCAAGGGCCACATTGTCACCCTGATCCTCACCATCGCCATGGCCGTCATGACCGTGTGGAGCGGGGCCAAGTATTTGTGGGGATACCGGAACGTGCTGAAAAGCGGGGGAATGTGATTTGTCGATTGACTGAACCCAGGAAATACTTTATAATGAAAAAGCCATCCGCGTAAACGGATGACAGACAGGGAGTAATACGCGAGACTTGCGCCTGCCGGACTGCAAAAGAAGGCAGGACAAACCTTTGACAACCGCCAGTGGCGGAAATATTGTCAAAGGTGCGATCATCCGAAACGAGCAATGTCCGCAGTGCGGACTTGCGATGATTGAGGATGCGGGGATGGATATGAGCGCTTATGAAATCATCATGATTTGCTTAACCGCCATAACCCTCTTGCTGAAGCTTTTGAAGACCTTCAAAAGCAATAAACACAAGTAAGCAATGAGAAAAGCCGCCGCGTATTCGCACTACGCGGTGGCTTTGCGATAATTCCCGCCGTCAGGCGGAGGGCTTCGCGTGAGACCATCACTCCCTGTCTTTATTATATGCAAAAAGCCCAGGTATGTCAAGAGCCGCACAATATGAAAAGGGAGATAAAACCATGGCTAAGAAGGATTCAGCGAAAAAGGATTTGAAGCTCGACAACACCCAGCAGGAGAAAATGAAGGCCCTGGAAGCCACCCTGTCCAGCATTGAAAAGGAATTCGGCAAGGGCACGGTGATGAAGTTAGGCGAAAAGACCGCCATGCAGGTGGACGTGGTGCCCACGGGCTGCCTTGATCTGGACATGGCGCTGGGTGTGGGCGGCATTCCCCGGGGCCGCATCATCGAGGTATTCGGGCCGGAATCCTCCGGTAAAACCACGGTGGCCCTGCACGTGGTGGCCCAGGTGCAGAAAAAAGGCGGCGCGGCGGCCTTTATCGACGCGGAACACGCGCTGGATCCCGCTTACGCCAAGAATTTGGGCGTGAACATCGACGAATTGTACATAAGCCAGCCCAACTGCGGCGAGGACGCCCTGGAAATCGCCGAAGCGCTGCTGCGCAGCGGGGCCATTGATATCGTCGTCATCGACTCCGTGGCTGCCCTGGTGCCGCGCGCCGAAATCGACGGCGAAATGGGCGATTCTTTCGTGGGCATCCAGGCCCGTCTCATGAGCCAGGCCATGCGCAAGCTCACCGGCGTGGTGGCGAAAACCAACGCCATCGCCCTGTTCATCAACCAGATCCGCGAAAAAGTGGGCGTGATGTACGGCAACCCCGAAACCACCCCCGGCGGCCGGGCGCTGAAATTCTACGCCTCCGTGCGCCTCGACGTGCGGCGGGGCGAGCAGCTCAAGAACGGCAGCGAGGTCATCGGCAACCGCACCAAGGTGAAGGTGGTCAAAAACAAGGTGGCCCCGCCCTTCCGCTCCTGCGAATTCGACCTGATCTACGGCCAGGGCATCAGCCGGGAAGGCAGCCTGCTGGATATGGCCGTGGCCAAGGATATCATCGTCAAGTCCGGGGCCTGGTTCTCCTATAACGACCAGCGCATCGCCCAGGGCCGGGACAACGCAAGGCAGTATTTGAAGGATCACCCCGACGTGGCGGACGAGATCGACGCCCTGCTTCGCCAGCAGATGAGCCAGATGACCGTGCCCGCCGTGGATGGGGACGATATTCCCGAAATGGATCCCGACATGGGCGACGGCAATGAAGCGTGACCGTGCCCTGGCCGCCCAGCTGGACGCCTGCAGCCTGTGCCGCATTGAACTGGATCACGTGGGCGTGAAGGCCGGGGCGGACGTGCTGGTGGAGGATGTGAGCTTTCATATCCACTGCGGCCAGCTCACCGCCCTGGTAGGCCCCAACGGCGCGGGCAAAACCACACTGGTGAAGGCCATTTTGGGCCAGCGGCCCTATACCGGCACCATCCGCCATGTGGACGCGGAGGGCCACGCCTTTCCCGTGCCCCGCATCGGATACGTGCCCCAGCAATTGCCCTTTGACCGGGAAATGCCCCTGACGGTGTGCGACCTCATGGCCGCCAGCCTGTCCCGCCGCCCGGTGTGGACGGGGGTGGGCAAGGCCATGCGGGAACGGGTACACAAGGCCTTAGAGGAAACCCAGGCCGCCAGCCTGATCGACAAGCGCTTAGGCGCTTTGAGCGGCGGCGAATTGCAGCGGGTGCTGCTGGCTATGGCCCTGACCCCGGTGCCTGACCTGCTGGTGCTGGACGAGCCTGTGTCCGGCGTGGATCAGAACGGCCTGGCCCTCTTTTTGCAGACCGTGTCCGCCCTGCGCAAGACCCACCACATGGCCATCCTCATGGTGAGCCACGATTGGGATCTGGTGCGCCGGTACGCCGACTTCGTGGTGCTGGTTCAGCAGAAGGTGCTGAAAGCGGGCGCGCCCCAGGAGGTTTTTTCCTCCCCGGAGTTCGCCAACGTGTTCCGGGGCGAAATGCCGCCCATCTTAGAAAGGGACTTAAGTGCCGGGGCGCAGTTCCGGCCCTAAACCCATGGAGCCGCGAAAGGGATGGAAATGGAGTACCGCGCCGTATACCGCCGGGACGGAACAGCCACGGGCGAAATCGTGGAAAAACACGCGTCCAAGCGTCCAGGCGATTATTTTCGCCATGTGCTGTTGGTGATGAAGACCCAAAACAGCCCCCCGCCCGGACAGGGAGAGGGGCAATATATTGTCCAGCAGCGTTCCCTGAAAGCCCGTTTTTTTGCCGGAAAATGGGACGTGACCGGCGGAGGCGTGCAGGCCCATGAAACGCCTGCGCAGGCAGCCGTTCGGGAAGCGAAGGAAGAACTGAACCTGGCTTTATCCCCGGATGACCTGTCTCTGGCCTATGAATATACCGTTCATTGGCAGGACGGCACCGGCCTGATCGTTTCCATGTTTGCCTGCCGCGTTGCCGTTCCGGAAAACGGCTTTGTCTGGGACGAGCGGGAAGTGAACGACGTGGGCGTTTTTCCCTTTCATATGTTCCGCGCCTGGGTCATGGATCACAACGACGAAGCCTTTGGGCAGGCCCTGGACCGCATCGAAGCGACCTTATAAAGAAAGTGAGGCACCTCTTGTCCACCATTTACCAAGTGATGAACGCCATCCTGCCCTTTGAATGCTTCGAGCTGGACTTTATGAAGCGGGGCCTGCTGGCGATTCTGCTTTTGACGCCCCTGCTGGCCCTCATGGGCACCATGGCGGTGAACCGGCGCATGGCGTTCTTTTCGGACGCGTTGGGCCACTCCGCGCTCTGCGGCGTGGGCCTTGGATTGCTGCTGGGCATTCAAAGCCAGCTGATCAGCATGATCATTTTCGGCGTGCTTTGGGCGGTGATGATTTCCCGCATCAACCGCACCGGCGGCGCGTCTGCGGACACCATCATCAGCGTCTTTTCCTCCACCGGCATCGCGGCGGGCCTGCTGATCCTGTCCCGGAACGGCAGCTTCGCCAAGTATTCCGCCCTGCTGGCGGGGGACATCGTATCCGTTCCGGAAGGCGATTTGCTGTGGCTGCTGCTGGCCCTGCCCTTAGGCGTGGGAGCCTGGGCGCTTCTGTACAATAAGCTGCTGCTCACCGCCGTGAACCCCGCCCTGGCCCAGAGCCGGGGCGTCAGCACCAAATGGGTGGAATACGCCTTCGTTTCCCTGGTGGCCGTGGTGGTCATGCTCTCCATCCGCTGGGTGGGCGTACTGCTCATTAACGCCCTGCTCATCCTGCCCGCCGCCGCCGCCCGCAACGTATCCCGCACCGCCGCCCAGCACGCCCTGTTCAGCGTGTTGATCGGCTTGTTCTGCGGCGTGGCGGGCCTGGTGATTTCCTATTACATGGAAAACACCGGCGCGGGCGCGGCCATCGTCCTCTGCGCGGCCCTCTGCTACGCCGCCACCTTGCCGCTTCGGGCACGGGTGCAGTGAGACCAAAAGGTATTTTGTGGGGGGGAAACCGCTCTTTGGATGTCAAAGAGTGGTTTCCCCCCACCCCCCCCCTTCCGAGAAAGCAATAAAGAGGAGCAGCTTTGTTTTGAATTCACCCAAGTATTTGCACTGAATCAAAAAAGAGGCGCGAAGCCTCTATTTTTTTGCATTTCGACGTTATGCCGGGTTTTCTATTTTCGCCGCTTCCTTTTTCTTCTGCACCCATTCGCGCACCAGGATGTACACGGTGGCGGTAATGGGCACGGCCACCAGCATGCCGCCAACGCCGCCCAAACCGCCGCCAACGGATACCGCGGCCAGCACCCACAGGCTGGGCAGCCCCACCGAATCGCCCACCAGCCGGGGATACAGGATATTGCCTTGCAGCGTTTGCAGGGCCACGATGAAGATCAGGAACCACAGGGCCTGGCCGGGATTGGCGGTGAACACCAGGAAGGTGCCCAGCGCCGCGCCGATGTATCCGCCGATGATGGGCACCAGGGAGGTGGTGCCGCTGAGTACGCCCACCATCAGGGCGTAAGGCATGCCGAAAATGCGCATGCCCAGCCAGGTCAGCACGCCCAAGATCAGGCCGTTGATGCTCTGCCCCACGATGAACCCGGAAAAACAGCGATTGGCCGTGCGCATGATGCGCTGCATTTTGCCGTTGTTCTTTTCGCTGACGGAGGCCCACATCAGATTTCGGTACTGGCTTTGAAGCTTTTGCTTGCTGGCCAGCAGGAAAATGGCGAAGATGGCGGAGATCAGGAAATTAGCGATGGAGCCGGTCACGGCGCTGATCACCGTCACCGTATTGGTGAGCAGGCTGTTATCGCCGATGCCGCTGATGGCCCACTGCACTGCCCGATCCTGGATGATGTTCCAATCCAGCTCCAGATCCTTCACATAGTCCGTCACGGTGGGCACGTCGCTGAACGTGGTCAGCACCCAATTCTTCACCTCAAGGAAATAGTTAGGGAATTCTCGCGCCAGCACGGTGAACGCGTCCGTCAGTCCGGGGATAATGATGGACACCATCAGCACCGCAAAAAACACCACCAGCACCGTGGCCAGCAGGATGCAGACGGGCCGCCGCGCCTTGTTCACCCATTGTTTTTTACTTTGAGGGAAGAATACCTTTTCAAAGCGCTTGATGATGATTTCCAGGATATAGGCCAGGATCGCGCCCACGACCATGGGGCTGGCTACCTGCCACAGCCGCAGAGCCGTATCGAGGATAAATTCTACGTGCATCACCGCCAGGGCCAGCAGCGCGGCAAGCAGCATCAGGCGGACCATTTTCCTTTCTCCAAACCATTTGGAAAGGGGATGTTCATGCTCGCTCATGGGTTTCCCTCCTTGGCAGGGTCGGGCAGCGAAATCATATGGAAACAGCCCGAACGGCTTTTTTCTTTTCAAGCCGATTATACCACAGCCTGCCCATCCACGTCTATATTTTTTTGTCCGCGCAATGTTTCACGTGAAACAATTCCGGTGGGGCGAAAAATGGATGTTTCACGTGAAACATGAGCGTTTAGCCGTTGACTTTCGGGCGGCGATGTGGCAAACTGAACGGGTGAAGGCGGGAGGGACGGCTTATGCGGATTACGGCGCTGAGACTGCGGGATTTTCGGGGCTACGGGCAGGTGCTGCTGGCCCCGCCCGAGGGCGTGACCGTGCTGGTGGGCGAAAACGGGGCGGGCAAAACCAACCTGCTGGAAGCGGTACACCTGTGCTGCTTAGGCCGCAGCCACCGCACCAGCAATGATAAAGAAATGATCCGCCGGGGCCAGGAGACCGCCGCCGTACAATTGACCGTGGAGCGCAACGACGGGCGGCACGAAGTGGGCGTAAGGCTGTTTGAAAACGCCCGCCGCCGGAAGGTGGTCTATGTCAACGGAAAAACCGCTTCCCGCTTGGGGGAACTCATGGGCCACGCCACCTGCGTCATTTTCTCCCCGGAGGATTTGGCCCTGGTGAAGGAAGGCCCCCAGGCCCGCCGCCGGTTCCTGGATATGCTTTTGTCCCAGGAGCAGCGGGCTTACTTTTACGCCCTGCAAACCTATATGACCGCCCTGAAACAGCGGAACGCGCTGCTCAAGCAAGGCGACACCATCTCTCTGCCCGCCTGGGACGAGCAGCTGGCCGCCGCCGCCGCGCCGGTGGTGCGCCTGCGCCGCGCCGCCTGCGAGCAGCTGCATAAACGAGCCGCCACCCATTACCGCTACATCGGCGGACGGGAGGAAGAAATATTCGCCCTGCGCTATCAGAGCGCCCTGGCCCAAAGCGAACACGTGGAGCAGGACATGCTGGCCGGGCTTCGCGCCTGCCGGGAAGAGGAACTGCGAAGACAGACCACCTGCTTCGGCCCCCATCGGGACGATATTGATTTGACCCTCTGCGGCGAACCCATCAAGGCCTTCGGCTCCCAGGGCCAGATGCGCACCGCCGCCCTTTCCATGAAATTAGCGGCTTTCGACCTGCTGGAAGCCAATCAGGGGGAACCGCCCCTGCTGCTGCTGGACGACGTTTTGAGCGAGCTGGACCCGGACCGCCGCCGCCGCCTTATCGCCCGCATCGGCCGCGCCCAGGCCCTGCTGACCTGCACCGACCAGGCGGACTTTATCGGCGCGCGCCCCGCCTGCGTGCTGCGGGTGGAAAACGGCAGCATCCGGGAGACCGGCGCGGAGGAAGGGGAAAAGCCATGAAAACGCTGAAGGAAATCCGCCCGGTGGGCGGAGGATTTCTGAAAAAGTACGAGCTGCATTACGACGTGGACGGGAAACCGGTGTGCTGGGAGGTCATCTCCCTGAACGACCTGAAAAGGTCAAAGGATTTGGCCAGCCGCAAAACGGCGGTGGAAATCATTCCCCGCTTTCAGGACGGGGATTACCTGCTCTGCCGGGAATTCCGCTTCGCCGTCAACGATTACGTGTGGCAATTTCCCACCGGCATCATCGACGGGGACGAAACCCCGGAACAGGCCGCCGCCCGGGAACTCATGGAAGAAACGGGCCTTGAGCTGGTCTCCGTGGATCGCGCCCTGCCTCCCGCCTGCTACTGCGTGGGCCTGACCGACGAAATCATCGTGCCCCTGTTCGTCACCGTCCGGGGCGAAATGAAGCCCTGCCACGAAGCCTACGAGGATATCCGGCCCTGCAAAATGTCCGTGGAACAGATTCGGGATTTGCTGAAACAGGAGAATGTGAAAATCACCGAAACCTGCATGCTCATTTTAGGGATGCTTACGACGAGGCAGGGGGCCTCTTCGGCCCCCTAAACCCCCGAACCAGGCCCGCTTGGCCCTGGACCCATCCTGGCGAATCAACTTGGATAGAAAAAACAAACAACATCCGCCTGTTGCCGGGAGATACGAAAGTTTGAGGGCTTCTGGCCCAAGAAAGCCGGGAAAATCCCAAGGGAAAGCACGCTTTCCCTCTGGGATTCTTCCCTGGCTTTCCCCGGATGCTTTGCATCCGGGTTGGCCGCTTTCAGCGGCCGGGCCAGAAGCACAAGGCCGACAAGTTTTGCTATTCTTTTCAAAGCAACAGCGAGAACCAAGCTGTCTCAACGCATCAAGTGATATCCGCAAGTGAGGATCCAGGGAGATCATCTCCCTGGTCGGGGTCTGGGGCGGATAGCCCCAGGGGTTCCCCATTCCTGATGAATGAGTTTCTAAAAACAGGTACATACAATCTGAAAGCGAGGAATCACCATGATCACTGCCCAAACCATCGCCCACGATCTTTTGTCCATCCGCGCCGTATTCCTGCGGCCCCAGGAGCCTTTCACCTGGGCCAGCGGCATCAAAAGCCCTATTTACTGCGACAATCGCTTGACCCTGACCGCGCCGGAAGTGCGCACCCACGTGGAGGAGGGCTTGAAGGGCCTGATCGAGGCAAACTATCCCGATGTGGAGGTACTCATGGGAACGTCCACGGCGGGCATCGCCCACGCCGCCATTACCGGCCATTTAATGGGCCTGCCCATGGGCTACGTGCGCTCAGGGGCCAAGGATCACGGCCGGGGCAACCAAATCGAAGGCAAGCTGGAAAAAGGCCAGAAGGTGGTGGTGGTGGAAGACCTGATTTCCACCGGCGGCAGCGTCATCGAAGTGGTGGACGCCCTGCGGGACGCCGGGGCGGAAGTGCTGGGCATCGTGAGCATCTTCACCTACGGCATGAAAAAGGGCCTGGACCGTTTAGCCGCCGCCAGCGTTCGCAATATCAGCCTGTGCAATCTTGATACTTTGGTCGAAGTGGCCGCCCAGGAGGGGTACATTGAACAAGAGGCTTGTTCTCGCCTGCTCCGCTTCCGGGATAATCCCAGCGACGAAAGCTGGATGAAATAGGAGAGAGAACTCGCACCCGATGATATTTCCACCACAGGCGATCATCGAATGCTCGTCCCCTTCCGAGAAAACCGCAAGGGGTGTTTTATAAAATGTTTTTTTCTCTTAGAGAAGGGAGTTTATAAGGTATGCTAAAATCCATCACCGTGTTCGCCGGATCGGCGGACGGCTGCGCGGAGGTATATCAGCAGGCGGCGGAAAACTTAGGCCAAATCATCGCCCGGCAGGGGCGGGAATTGGTTTATGGCAGCGGTTCCTGCGGCCTCATGGGCGCGGTAGCCCGGGGCGCCAAAGCGGAAAACGGGCGCATCGTGGGCATCAACGTGCGCCGCTTTGAAGCATACCTGCCCCTGCCCGGCACCGACGAGCTGCTCATGCTGGAAACCCTGCCGGAGCGCAAGGCCGCCCTCATTGACCGGGGCGAAGCCTGCATCGCCCTGCCCGGCGGCGTGGGCACGCTGGACGAACTCATGGACGTGTACGCCCTGGTGCAGGCCGGAATTATGGAAAAGCCCGTGGGCCTGCTCAACGTGAACGGCTACTACGACGGCCTGCTTTGCCAGCTTCGCCGCGCCAATCGGGACGGCTTTCTGAACGACCGGGATTTCCGCCGCCTCATCGCCGCCGACGACCCGGAAGCCCTGCTGCGGCTGCTGGACGCGGAAGCGGAATAAATTAAAAAACCAGCCGATTCCGGGGAAAAAGCCCGGAACCGGCTGTTTTTGTCTGTTCGTTTCGGGGAATTACTTGATCACTTTCAGGGCCTTGCGGTCGATGGTGAGGGCCACGAAGATCAGGAACACGATGCCCTTGATCAGCTGCTGGGTGGCGGAATCGTAGCCCAACATCACCAGGCCGTTGTTGAGTACGGTATACATGAGCGTGCCCACGATGATATTGGTGAAGCGCACCTTGGCGCCGCCGGTGATGGGCAGGCCGCCCAGCACCAGGGAAATAAGGATTTGGGTTTCCAGCTGGTTTCCGGCGGTGGAGGTGATGGAACCCACCTTGATCACGTTCACGAAGGCCGCCAGGCCGGTCAGCGCCCCGGCGGAAACGAAGGTGAGGAATTTCACCCGGTCGGTGCGCACGCCGGAGAAGCGGGCGGCGGTCTCGCCGGAACCCACGGCCTTCACGTCGTTGCCGATGCGGGTGAACTGGAACAGGAAGAAGGCCACGGCCAGCACGGTTAGCGTCACGGTGATCTTGATCCAGTCCTGATCCAGGGCCTTGATGGCGGCGCTGGCGGGCACGGCGGTTTCCGTGGTCAGGTAGGCGCACACGCCCCGGAACAGGTACATGGTGCAGATGGTGACGATGAAGCTGGGCAGCTTGAACTTTACGTGTACGAAGCCGTTCACCGCGCCGATGGCCGCCCCGGTGAGAATGCCGCCGATGATGGCCAGGGGAATGCTGTAAAAGGACAGCATGCTGATCACGATGGAGGCAACGCCTAAGGTGGAACCCTCCGTGAAGTCAATGGAGCCAAGGGTCATGACAAAGAATACGCCGGTCGCCACGATGGCGGGATAATAGACCTGGGACAGCAGCAGGCGGATGCGCTTGGCGGTAAAGATTTTGCCGCCGGTCAGCACGTTCATCACCACCATGATGACCACCAGGCCGATAAAGGGCAGCAGAGCCTTAAAGGTATCGCCGCCGAAGAACGCGCGGAGCCTGGAGGGCTGCTGATCCCTGTTTTTCGTCTTTTCCATGTTCTCCGCCTCCTTACACCATTTTCTTGATCAGGTCTTCTTCGTTCAACTCCGGGCTGCGAAGGAATTCCCCGCTGATTCGCCCGTCCTTCATGACGAAGATCCTGTCGCTCATGCCTAACAGTTCCGGGATTTCCTCGGAAATCATGATGATGGACTTTCCTTTTTCCTTCAGTTCCTGCATCAGGGCGTAAATGGCCTGCTTCACCTTCACGTCGATGCCCCGGGTGGGGGAATCCAGCACTAAGATATCGCTGTTCTTGCCGATCCAGCGGGCCAGCACCACCTTCTGCTTGTTGCCGCCGGACAGATCGGACACGAACTGCTTCACGTTCTGCATTTTGGTCTGCATCTGCGTGGCGTAGGTGTCGGCAAAGCGGGTCAGCTTGGGGCCGAACAGCAGCTTGTGGCTTGAAAGCTCCTCCAGAGAGGGCAGCACCACGTTATTGCGGATGGATTCGTTCAGGATGATGGATTCGTTGTCCCTGTCCTTGGAAGCGTAGGCCACGGAATGGCTGATGGCGGTGGGGATATCGTTGATTTGGGTGCCGTCCGAAAGGGTGACGGACCCCGTGCGGTTCCAGGAAGCGCCGAAAATGGCCTTGCCCACCTCGTGCATGCCGCATTCGGACAGGCCGCCGAAGCCTAAGATCTCGCCCCGGTGCAGCGCAAAGCTCACGTCCTGAATTTCGCCCGGCACGGTCACGTTCTTCACCGTCAGCACCACTTCGTCGGACACGGGCGTGCCGTAATCGGTGCGGTAATAGGCGGAGCCGATTTCACGGCCCACCATCAGGCGCTTTAAGTCGTCCTCGGTCACGTCGGCGGCGTTGACGGTGTCGATAAATTCGCCGTCCCTAAGCACGGAAACGGTGTCCGTATGGGTCAGCACCTCGCCCAAGTCGTGGCTGATAAAGATGACCGAGCGCCCGTCCGCCCGAATGGCGTCCATGATCTTGTACAGCTCCACGCGGCCGTTCTGGGACAGGGCGGTGGTGGTTTCGTCGATCACCAGGATCTTGGGCTTCATGTAGGTGGCCTTTACGATCTCCACCAGCTTCCGATCCTCGAAGTTATAGTGGTCGATCATCACGCCGGCCTTGATGCGGCCGAAGCCGTATTCGTCCAGCAGCCGCTGGGCCTCCCGGTTCATGGCCCGGCTGTTTTTGACGCCGTGGCGCATGAAAGGTTCCTCGTGGCCTAAGAAAATATTCTCCGCCACGGTGAGGCCGGAAAGCGTGCCCATTTCCTGCACGATGATGGAAATGCCCGCGTTGTTGGCCTCCACCTGATTGCGGATGTGCAGGGGCTGGCCGTCTAAGGTGAACGTGCCCCCGCCGATGGAGTAAATGCCGCACAGCATTTGGGAAAAGGTGCTTTTGCCCGATCCGTTTTCCCCGATCAGCCCGCGAATCTCGCCCGCGGCGATGGTGAGGGAAACGTCGTTGACGGCGTGGGTAATGCCGAAGCGCTTGTTGATATGCTCGGCGATCAGCAGCGTTTTCTTTTCCATTTCCCACACCTCACTTTACCACGCTGCCCTTGCGGCCCCGGGCCGTCAGGGCGACGATAGCCAGCAGCGCCGCGCCGGTCACCACGTTCTGGATGGTGGTGGGCGCGCCTAAGGCCACAAAGCCGTTGAAAATCAGCGCGATGATGAATTCGCCCACCACAATGGCGGTGATGGGCTTGCCGTACTTGCGGAAGGCCACGCCGAAAAAGGTGCCCATCAGGGGCGTGAAGTTGCGGCTCATGGTACTCATGCCGGTGAGCGCCGTCATGGTGGTGCCGTAGGACACGGTCAGGATCGCCATGACGCCCACAAAGAAATGCAGCAGCATAAAGCCGATGAGCTTGTACTTTTTCACGTTGATGCCCATGTTTTTCGCCGTGAATTCGTTGCTGCCGATGGCGTTGCAGTAGGTGCCGATCTTGGTGTAGTTCAGGATAAAATACATCAGCAGGAACGCCAGCGCCGCCAAGATGATGTTGCCCGGCGCGCCGGAGAAAAAGCGCAGATCCTCACCCAAGGTCTGCTTCACGCCGCCCGCGGCGAACACGGCCACGCTTTCAAAAATCAGCATCAGGCCCACCGTGACGATCATGGAGGGCACGTTCAAACGGTTGTAAAGAAAACCGATCATCAGGCCGATCAGGGTGCCGCAGCCCAAGCATCCGATCACAAAACCGAAATAGCCCATGGATTTGGACAGGATCACGCCCACGATCGAGGAAAGCACCACGTTGGCGCCGACGGCAAAATCAAACAGGCCCATGACCACGATGAAATACAGGCCGCAGCCGCCGACGGAATAGATGATGGAGGATTGCAGGTAGGAATACAGGTTCGCCGGGGAACCGAAGTTGCCGGGGGTGAGGATCTTGAACACCCCGTAAAAAAACAGCACCATAGCCGCCAGCAGGATAAAGCCATAGTATTTGCTGCTTTTCAGCTTTTCCAGTTTTTGCGCCATGAAATCGCTTCCTATTCTTTCGGCTTCCTGCGCGGGCGCAGCGTGCCTTCTTTTTTGCCGTTCAGCGAATGATGATTGGAAATAACCGTATGGAAAGCGGGAAACCCCGGGGAAGGTCCGCCGCGCCTGGCGGATGATCCTCCCCCGGGGAAAGAGCTTTATTACTTGGTGTGACGGGCCACCACGTCTTCAACGGACAGGGCGGCGCAGGCGGCGGCCAGATCGTCGTAGGACAGGCCGGCCAGGTTCACGATTTCATCCTGATAGTAGGGCAGCTCGGCGCCGGTGAAGTACTGCGCGTAGTTGGCGTAGTCTTCGGGGGAAGCGACGAACATGTAGGGGAACACCATGTTGTAGAAGCTGTCGGCAGGCACGTCATAGTTGCCCTTGATGGCGTTGTAAACCAGCAGGAAGGCGAAGAAGGGGTCGGCATAGTGGCCGCCGGATTCCGCCGCCATGGCGCCGGTCTGCAGCTTCACGTCCAGGTCGGGCAGGAAGTCCGTGGACACCACGGCGATCTTGCCGGTCAGGCCCTTGGCTTCGATGCCGGCGATAGCGCCCAGCAGCGTGTCGCCGCCGCCGCCCGCAACGATCAGGGCGTCGATGTCGGGATTGGCGTCAATGATGGCTTCGGCAGCCTGACGGCCCGTGTCGGTGGTGGTGCGGCCGTACTGGGGATCCAGCATCACCATCTGATCATCGGGATGCGCTTCGTTCCAGGCGGCGATACCGGCCTTGTAGCCTTCCCAGCGGCCTAAGAACGTGGCGTCGCCGGGTTCCCAGCCTTCCAGGCCCACCTTGCGGCAGCCCTTTTCGCCTAAGATGGTCACCAGGGTCTTGCCGTTGTCGAATTCGGATTCATGCACAGCGCCCACATAGTACTTGGAAGCGCAGGCCTGGGCGTATTCGTCGGGGTTGGCTTCGGGGTCGATCACGCGGAAGAACTGCGCCACGTACACTTCGTTTTCGTCGCAGGTCTTGATGACGGAACCCATTTCAGCGGAAGCGGAATTGCAGATGATGATGCCGTCGCAGTCCGCTAAGCACAGGGTCTCGGCGGAAGCGGTCACCTGCTCGGAAATGTGCGCCTGGTCCACCCACTGGGTTTCCACGCCCAGGGCGGCGGCCGCCGCGTCAATAATGCGCTTGCATTCGCTGCCAAGCGTATCCGTGGAACTCCAGATGGAAATGCCGATCTTGATCTTGTCTTCGGCATGCACGGTAACGGCCATGCTGCACAGCATGATCAAAGCCAAAAACAGCGCGACAAACTTTTTCATGGGTTTTCCTCCTTAATATAAGGCTTTTCCGGTCCCTTCTTCACGGCAGGCGCACCGCGGATCGGAACCATATTCTTTCATATTATAGCAACATCCCTGCTCCGCCGTCAACTCCCCTTCATAAATTGAAACGACAGCGACGCATTCCCAAATCATAATGAAAAAACGGGCGGATAACCGCCCGGATTTCGTATCTTTGCTTACAGCAGGATAACGCCCGCTTCCTCGCACGCCTGGCGGGTGGCCGCGTCCCAATAGGAGGACTGCACCTCGCCGATATGGGCCTTGCCCAGCAGCAGCATGCACATGCGGCTCTGGCCGATGCCGCCGCCGATGGTAAACGGCAGTTCGCCCTTCAGCAGCGCCTGATGGAAGGGCAGCTTGCGGCGCTCCTCCTTATGCGCTAAGATCAGCTGGCGTTCCAGCGACGCGGGCGACACGCGGATGCCCATGGACGAAATCTCCAGCGCGCAGTCCAGCAGATCGTCCCAGAACATGATATCGCAGTTCAGATCCCAGTCGTCATAGTCCGGCGCGCGCCCATCGTGAGGCTGGCCCGATTTGAGCTTGCCGCCGATCTGCAAAATGCACGCCGTTTTATGCTCCTTGAGGAACAGGTTTTCCCGCTCCTTGGGCGTTTTGTCGGGGTACAAATCTTCCAATTCCTGGGAAGTCACGAACGTCACGTCCCGGCACAGCGCCGTTTTCACCTGGGGATATTCCCACTTGATCCGGTCCAGCGTGATGCAGATGGCCGTCACGATGCGCGTCACCGTGTCCTTTAAGGTCTCCAGCGTGCGGTCCTCTTCCCGGATCACCTTTTCCCAGTCCCACTGATCCACATACACCGAATGCAGGTTATCCAGCGTTTCGTCCCGCCGGATGGCGTTCATGTCCGTATACAGCCCCTCGCCCACCGGGAAATGATACCGCTGCAGGGCGTACCGCTTCCACTTCGCCAGGGAATGCACCACCTGCGCTTCCTCCCCCGTCTCCAGCATATCAAAGGAGACCGGCCGCTCGATGCCGTTCAAATCGTCGTTCAGGCCCGATGCTCCGTCCACAAACAGCGGCGCCGATACCCGCTTTAAATGCAAGGCGTGGCTTAAATTGCTCTCAAATGTTTTCTTGATCAGCGCGATCGCTTCCTGCGTGTCGTATAAAGAAAGCGTCGACCTGTACCCCTCCGGGATCATTACGTGACTCATGCTCTTCCCTCCCATGCTGCCTTTTCCGTTTCAAAAGCATAGCAAGAACGGATTCCTTTGTCAAGAAATCCGCTGTTTTTTCCATGGTTTTTATGGAAGAATGGGGGAACGCTGGGGCCTCCGCGGCCCCAGACCCCGCGGCAGGGGATGATCCCCTGCACCCTCTTTTGCGGATATTACTTGACGCGGAAAAAAACAAGCTCCCGCTGCTGCTTGGAAGGAATGTTCAACTTGCCGTCGTCTTGCTTCTGGCCCGGCCGCCTTTGGCGGCCAACCCGGATGCAAAGCATCCGGGGAAAGCCAGGGAAGAATCCCAGGGGGAAAGCGAGCTTTCCCTTGGGATTTTCCCGGCTTTCTTGGGCCAGAAGCCTTCATACTTTCGTAAACCCCAACGCCGCAGGCGGCGTTCCTCTGATATATTTGTACAAGTTATTTCGCCAAGTGTGGGTCCAGGGAGGTCACCTCCCTGGTCGGGGGTTTGGGGGCAGAGCGCCCCCAATATTGACCAAATTTGCAAGTGGATAACTCGACATTTTTTGTGGATAACCCCGGCATAAGTTTCGGGCGAAGCGCATAGAATGCAGGCGGGGCAAGGGGTATGTTTTCCACGGCATGTGAAACGAGCGATTGTGGACTGTGTGGATAACCGGTTTGGGTGGCAAAAATGGCGAATTGCGGGATTTCCAGTGGTTTACATTTTTTCAGCGTCTTGATTTTTTTGTGAAAATATGAGACAATATGACCAGTTCCGATTTTTCCGTAAAATAGGCGTGGTCTTCCGGAAAAACGGCGCGGAGGGCGGGGACGGCGAACGGGAGCGGTTATCCTCTTTTTTTCCCCGGTTATCCCCAAATTCATCCCAAGGAAGAATCGAGGAAAATCAAGGGTTTTGACCGGTTATCCACACTTTCCCCGGTTCTACTACTACTACTGAATTATATATTACTACTACTACTCAGGCGGCGCGTCCGCCCAAAGGGAGATGAACCCGCGATGCATTTTCGCATTCAAACGGATGAAATGAATTATGGTTTAGGCATGGTGACTCGCGCCATCGCGCCCAGGCCGGTGAAGCAGGCGTATGACGGCGTGCTGATCGAAACGGTGGAGGACGGGCTGATGCTGACCTGCACGGACGGGGAAATGAGCATCAAGGCCCAGGTGAGCGCCCTGATCGAGGAGGACGGGTGCGCGCTGCTGCCCGCCAAGCTGTTCGCGGAAATGATGCGCAAGCAACCAGCGGGCGAGGTGGACGTAAAGGTGGACGACCGGATGCGCGCGGCGATCCGCAGCCGGGGCAGCAACACGTCCATGGCGTGCATGGCGGCGGAGGACTTTCCGGACATCCGGGACGTAGCGGAGGAATACCGCGTGTCCCTGCCCTGCAACCGGTTCAGGGACGCGGTGAGCAAGGTGCAGTTCGCGGTGTCCAACGACGAAAGCCGCAAGATCTTAACGGGCATCCTGATGGAGGTCTATGAAAAGGAAACGCTGCTGGTGGGCCTGGACGGGTTCAGGCTGGCGCTGCAGCGCATCCAGGCGGAAAACGCCCTGCCCGCGAACCTGAAAAAGGATCATCTGCACGCGGTCACGCCGGGCAAGATTTTGAACGAAGTGAGCAAAATGCTGCCGGACAGCGAGGACCCCGCCGAGATCACGTTCAATTCCTCTCACATCATGTATGCCTTCGGCGGCGTGAAGGTGTACGCCACCCTGCTGACGGGCGAATTCATTGATTATCAGAAGATTCTGCCCGCCGCCTGGACCACCGAGGTGCTGGTGATGCGTTCCCTGTTCTCCGACGCCATCGAGCGGTGCAGCCTGATGGCCCGGGAAGGCAAGAACAATCTGATTTACCTGCATCTGATTCCCGACGGGCGCATGGAAATGACCGCCAACGCCGAGCGCGGCGACGTACATGAGGAATTGGATATCGGCTTTACGGGCAACGAGCTGAACATCGCGTTCAATTCCCGCTACCTCACCGACATCATCCACAACATCGACGGCGAACGCCTGCGCATGTGCTTCAACACCAACGTGTCCCCCTGCATGATTTTGCCGGAAGAGGGCAACGATTTCACGTTCCTGCTGCTGCCGGTGAGAATCTTTAACAGATGAGGAGTTTTTATGAAGAATCTGATCAATCAACTGCTGCGGGGCGTCGTGATCGGCGTGGCGAACATCATTCCCGGGGTTTCCGGTGGCACCATGATGGTGAGCATGGGCATTTACGACACGCTGATCCATTGCATCACGCATCTGTTCAAAGAATTCAAAAAGAGCATCAAGACCCTGCTGCCTTATGCGATTGGCATGCTGGTGGGCATCGTGGCCTTGGCCAGCGTGATCAATTGGGGGCTGGAAAATCATCCCCTGCCCACGAACACGCTGTTCATCGGCCTGATCTTGGGGGGCCTGGGGCCGCTGCTGAAAAAGGTGGACACGAAAAAGATCAATGCCGCCGCCGTGATCGCCTTCATTGCGCTGTTCGCCCTGATCATCTGGCTGGGCGTCCAGCGGAAGGACAGCATTCAGAACGCCGAGAGCATCAACATGGACGTGCTGCAGATGCTGATCATGGTGTTCATCGGCATGATCGCCTCCGCCACCATGATCATTCCCGGCGTGTCCGGCAGCCTGGTGCTGATGCTGCTGGGCTACTATAAGCCGGTGGTAAACGCCCTGTCCACCTTGAAGGACGGCCTGTTCTCCTTTAATTTTTCCCTGCTGGGCCAGCCCCTGATGATGCTTCTGCCCTTCCTGCTGGGCATTGTGCTGGGCATCTTCGGCGTCGCCAAGCTCATCGAATGGCTCACCGCCCATTATCCCACCCCCACCTACTGCGGCGTGCTGGGCCTGGTGGTGGCTTCCCCCATTTCCCTGCTCATTCAGACCGATATGTCCGGCGTGGGCATTCTGACCGTGGTGATCAGCGTGGTCACCCTGGCCGCAGGCTTCGCGGGCGCGTACCTGCTGGCGAAGGGAAGCAAAGAATAAGGGGTTACGCTGGGGCCTCCGCGGCCCCAGACCCCGCGCCAGGGGCATGATGCCCCTGGACCCTCAATAAAAGGAATATATTTAAAAAACGAAAAAGCAACATCCCCTTAATCATTTATAGGGGTTCAGGGCCAGGCGGCCCTGGTTCGGGGGTTTAGGGGGCTGAAGAAGCCCCCTGCTTCGTAATTGGAGGTACATTTATGGCAAATATCTTTGATTACTTGGCCTGGCGCAACGACGTGCCTTTTTCCGTTTCGCCCTTCAACGAGGTGGACGGGCTGGTGCTGTCCGAGCTGATTTACGCGGATTTTTCCGGGTGTGTGGGTGCGGACGAGGAAAAGGTGCCCTTGACGGAGGTGCGGAATCGCTTCTGGCAGCGCCACACCAGGGAAGAGATCATGGCGGACGACAGCTACACCAAAATGGCGCCCTTCCTCATGGACGGCATGGTGGACGGCGCGCGGTTTGCTAGTACGACGGTTTCCTGGTTCTACGACGTGGTGGACACGGCGGCGGACATTCAGCTGGCGGTGGCCACGTTCTGGCTGCCTGACGGCACGGCGTTTGTGGTGTTCCGGGGCACGGACAGCACCATCGTGGGCTGGAAGGAAGATTTTCTTTTGAGCTACCTGCCGGAAACGGAGGGCCAGCGCCGGGCGGCGGCGTATATGGACGCGCATTTTGCCGATTTGGATATTCCCATTCGGGTGGGCGGCCATTCCAAGGGCGGCAATTTGGCGGTGTACGCGGCGGTTTCCGCGTGCCCGGCGGTAAGGGAAAAAATCACGGCGATATACAATAACGACGGCCCCGGCTTCTTAGACGCCTTCACCCAGTGCGAAGCGTACAAAGAAATGCTGCCCCGCATCATCAGCATCGTGCCGGAGGAAAGCATGATCGGCACCCTGCTGTCCAATGAAGCGTTTCAGCATGTGGTGAAAAGCAGCGCCAAGAGCATCATTCAGCACGACGGGTTTTCCTGGCAGGTGCTGGGTCCCCGGTTCGTGGAGGCGGACAAGCGCTCGGACGGCAGCTATCTCACCGAAACCACGCTGAAAGAATGGTTAGCCGGCATGAACGACGGCGACCGTAGGCTGTTCGTGGGCACCCTGTTCGGCCTGCTGGAAGCCACCGGCGCGGAAACCATTCCCCAAATCAAGCAGGACATGATGGGCGCGCTCAGCGGTATGAAAAAAATGGTGGACGGTATGCCCAAGGAGGATCGGGAAGCGGTGTGGGGCATTGTGTCCAAGCTGCTGAAAACGGGCGGTGAAAACGTATGGCAGGAAGCGAAAAAGGTCCTGAACGCCGTGCTGGAATCCTTCGCAGCAAGGGAAAAAGACAAATTGCAGGCGGGAGAGCCGAAAACGGAAAGCTAATCTATTCTTGCAAAACCGGAAAAACCTGTTATAATAGAAGACGAAGCAACTGTCGGTTGATTTGCCGATGATTTTCAGAGGGAAAGAAGGAATTACAAATGAGCCAGTTCATCGTGGAAACCTCCGCCCGTCACGTACACGTGACCCAGGAAACGCTGGAGATCCTCTTCGGCGCGGGCCACACCCTCAAACCCATCAAGGACCTGAGCCAGCCCGGACAGTTCGCCAGCGAAGAGCAGGTGGACGTGGTCGGCCCCAAGAACACCTTGAAGCGCGTCCGCATCCTTGGGCCTGTGCGGCCTGAAAACCAGGTCGAGCTGGCGCTGACCGACGCCCGCTCCATCGGCGTGACCGCCCCCGTCCGCGAATCCGGCGACGTGGCCGGTTCCGGCGCGTGCAAGCTGGTTGGCCCCTGCGGCGAAGTGGAATTGGCCCAGGGCGTCATCGCCGCCAAGCGCCACATCCACATGACCCCCGCCGACGCCGAAACCTTCGGCGTGAAGGATAAGGACGTGGTTTCCGTCAAGGTCATCCCCCCCATCAAGGGCCGCGAGCTGATCTTCGGCGAAGTGGTCGTCCGCGTCAGCCCCAAGTTCTCCCTGGCCATGCACATTGATACCGACGAATCCAACGCCGCCTGCGCCGTCAACGGCACCATGGGCGAGATCGTCAAATAATCGCATTCGTTCCTTATCTGCCGCCCGTACCCCGGGCGGCTGTTTTCAACAGAGAAAAAGTAGGAAGTAGGAGGTAGGAGGTAGGAAGTAATAGAACAAAACAACATGATCCGCGCACAAAAAGCGCAGGCACTATAAAACCTCCTACCTCCTACTTCCTACCTCCTACCTTTTTTTGCCGAGGTAAAATATGCAGAAATCCAAAGTGTCAACGCCCGGCTACGGCATTGTGGAGGGCGTGATCTGGCAGCAGCTGCTGATTTTTTTCTTTCCCATTCTGCTGGGCACGTTTTTCCAGCAGCTTTATAATACCGCCGACGCCATGATCGTGGGCAAATATGTGGGCAAGCAGGCGCTGGCGGCGGTGGGCGGCTCCACGGGCAACCTGATCAACCTGATCGTGGGCTTTTTTGTGGGCCTTGCCTCCGGCGCGACGGTGATCATCTCCCAGTTTTTCGGCGCGCGGCAGGAAAAAGAGGTTTCCCGCACGGTGCACACCGCCATCGCCCTGGCCGTGTGCATGGGGCTGGGGCTGACGCTGGTGGGCTATTTCCTGTCGCCCACGTTCCTCCAATGGATGAACACCCCGGAGGACGTGATGGAACCCGCCGTGGCGTACATCCGCGTGTATTTCCTCGGCATGGTGCCCTCCCTGATTTACAATATCGGCTCCGGCATCCTGCGGGCGGTAGGCGATTCCCGGCGGCCCCTGTATTTCCTGGTCGCCGCGTGCATGACCAATATTGTGCTGGACCTGCTGTTGGTGATCGGCGCGGACATGGGCGTGACCGGCGCGGCGCTGGCGACCATCCTTTCCCAGACGGTGAGCGCCGTGCTGGTGCTGGTGGTGCTGATGCGGTCGCACACGGCTTATCACCTGTCCCTGGGAAAGGTGCGCTTTCACGGCGATTTGCTGCGCCGGGTGGTGCAGATCGGCCTGCCCGCTGGCCTGCAATCGGTGATGTATTCCATTTCCAACGTGCTGATTCAGTCTTTTGTGAACAATTTCGGCACCGACGTGTCCGCCGCCTGGAGCGCTTGGGGACGGCTGGACGGCCTGCAATGGATGATCCTGAACGCCTTCGGCATTTCCATCACCACCTTCGTGGGCCAGAATTTCGGGGCCATGAAGTTTGACCGGGTGAAGCAGGGCGTGAAGCAATGCCTGCTCATGGCTTTCGCCGCCGCCGCGTGCTGCTCCGGTCTGCTCATGCTGTTCGGGCGCAGCCTTTACCACCTGTTCGCCAACGATGAAACCGTCATCGAAAAGGGTATGGAAATCCTGTGGCTCATCGCGCCTTATTACGTCACCTATACCTGCATCGAGATCCTGTCCGGCGCCATGCGCGGCGCGGGCGAGGCCATGGCCCCCACCCTCATGACCCTGTTCGGCGTGTGCGCCCTGCGGCTGATCTGGCTGCTGGTGTTCGTCGCCCGCGACCCCACCATCCCCCGCACCATGTTCAGCTACCCCATGACCTGGACGGTCACTTCCTGCCTGTTCATTCTGTATTACTGGAAGGGCGGCTGGATGAAACGGTGCCAGGAAAGGCTGATTACAAGGCGGGGGGAGTGAGGAGAAAAATTATTATTTCTATTTTGTTGAAAAAAATCAACGAAGAATGCTTTCAAAATACATTGTTTGTTGCTCTGATAGATGGAATTATGATTAGATGAAGGTCAGGTGATCAACGTGGAAATCAGTTTAAAAGAAATAATTATCATGGGCGTAATATTTTTAATTCTTGTTATTATTGAAATAATTCGAGATATGATTGGAAAGAGTCCAAGAAAACCTTCACACTATGTTATTTTGGTAATAATTAGTATTGTTGCCACCCCTTTTATAAATATTATGATAAGTAATTTTATACCTAAAGATATAACAGATGGATTAAATAATTTAGTTACAAATCAACCAATGTCACGACAACAAGAACAAAAAGAAGAATTTGTACCCGTTATTTCAAATGAAAGAAATCTAAACCAAATAAATTTTGCTGTTGGTAGCTTTAGAAAAAATGGCAGACTTTTGGTATACTCTGCTCCCAGTAAATCATCCTGGTATGAAAAGACGTCAAAAGGGGAACCAGTATACGCAAGTACAAATGATATTGTTTATGTGGCGGGACATGAAAATGGATGGATGCTCATCAGGTATCAGACGGGAAATAGCAAAAATCCAGGCCCGGATCGAATGGGGTATACACAGGGTAATCAAGGAGTGTCTTTAAACCTCAATTATTATAGTGGCAGGATTACGGAAAATTGCTATTTATCAGATGGTGCAAGCAATATTGTCTATCTGAAAGCCGGAACCACAGTCACTGTTCTTGGAAAAATGGATACGGGTATTTATGTAGAAAGCTATGCATCTGATGGCAGGACAGCTCGGGGGATTGTTCCAGAAAGGGCTGTGGAATGGTAGATTGAAAATGAGCGCAAAGAGAACAAGGAGGGGTAATTGTGAATATAAAGAAACTCGTCGGCGCAGCCGCAGCAATCCTTGGTACAGCCGGGTTAATGAAACTATTCGGGAAAAAGAAACCGCAAAAATATGGTGATAAATGGTTTGATACGGTGACAGATGAAGTCTTAGAAAAAGAAAGAGAAAATGTCAGAAAACAATTCTGCGCAGCAGGAAAAGATATTTCGTTAGCTTCCAGCCTACAAAATATGCTAAATAGATTTAACGCCGAAATGAGCAAAAGGGCATGGAAAGGCGAGGAACCGCAACCTCCGTCTTATCACAGGGAGCATGGGTATAATCTTTATAAGAAAGACTAATGCTCTCTCATTACTTATCGACAATAATTGAACGAAGAATGTGACTCTTGCTTTTCGTATTTATGGCAATTGAAACTCTATCAAACTAACCGAGGAAAGGGGAATTTCTATGAAAAGGGTAGCTCTTTTGATCTTTGTGTTCCTGCTCATTTACCCCACAGCCCTTGCGGATGAGATTCTGTTCCGGGGAATACCGTGGTATTCGTCATTTGAAAAAGTACAGGAATCTTTCGGTGAAGATATTCCAGTTGATGGTGTGGATGGAATTGATATGTTCCTGGTGGATGAACTGAATGCGGATTTCGCCAACATCAATTCAGTGGATAGCGTCAATTACCCGTCAGGATGGATGGGTGTTTCACCAGTCGGCTGGTTTGATTTCAAGGCGGGCGGCCATCTTGTTGATACGCTATATGTCTTATGTTCCTATGGATTTGAAGAAGGAAGAGTGCTGACAAGTATTGATTCATCCAGGCTGTATCTTGCTGCGTATCAGTTTTCTAACGGTGACGAGGCCGCTTATCTTGACCTTCAGAAAAAACTCACAACGCTTTATGGGACTGGAAACGAAACAAACGAAGACGTAAAACTTGCGAATGATCTCATTCTCCGCCACAGCACCAGATGGGATGGAGATAATGGAACGGCGGCTGTGCTTACATTGAACGCTTATAAAAATGGAGACGGTTCCTATCTCTATTCTAATCTGTGGCTGACCTATTCCATCGCCGGGGCAGACGAAATCATTAAAGTAATGGCATCAGAGGTAATTGCAGACCCAAACGATTTGACGGGGCTGTAAACGGGAGCACAAGGTATTGTTTGTGTGAATACATCCCCTATGCGCTCTCGGAGGAAATGATCCTTCGCTTGGCGTTTCGCTCTCGCTCCACGCCGCTCAGGATGACAGTGTTTGTTGGTCGGTTTCTCTGTTTGGCGCGCTGCATGCTGCTTTTATCGTCGACCCCCGCATTGTCATCCTGAACGCTGCGATTGTCATCCTGAGCGGAGCGAAGGAGCCAGCGAAGCAGCAGGTGAAGGATCATTCCGGAAACACAAGGAAGGAAAATAAGGGGAAACCCCTCACAGTAGAGGGACGGCTCTCTGTGCTCTCTCCAACACGAAAAAAAGCCCCCGCAGGGGCTTCAAAAAAGGGAGATCACCGCAGACCCAGCTTGGCGGTCAGGGCATCCTGCAAGGTTTGTGAAAAGTTTACGTTGGCGGCTTCGGCGGCGGTGTTCAGCCATTGGGGAATGGACAAGGTTTTCTTCACGGCCTGATTGGATGTTTTCTTTCTGTAGGCAGCGGTGTCCGCTAAGATCAGGTTCACAAATTCGCCCGGTTCGTGCCGAATGCACAGGGGACGGTTCTCCGTGTTCGCTTCCGGTCACGAAAAAAGCGGCTTCGGCCGTTTTTCTTTTACCTTTTTGCGCCATGACAGCTCAAAATTTTTCTTGCTTTTATGGGAAATATCATATATAATAAGAGCGAACAAAAGAAGAAAGGGTTTCCGCTATGTCCAATTACACCGTAGACTTTTACACCATGGAAGACGGTTTCTAACCGGTGGCCGCTTATCTTACCACACTGGATGAAAAGATGCTGGCGAAAACGCTTCGGGATATCGACATGCTGGAAGCCAACGGCCCCGCCCTTCGGGAACCGCAGTACAAAGCCCTGGAACCCAATTTGTTTGAACTTCGCACCAAGGTGGGCAGCAACATTTCCCGCGTCCTCTATTTCTTCATCGTGGGAAAAAGGATCATTCTGACCAACGGTTTTATCAAAAAGAAGGATCAAACCCCGGAATCGGAAAAAGCCCGCGCCCGGCGTTACCGGGACGATTATTTCAGGAGGTATGGAAAATGAGCGCCTATCAGGATTTTAAGAAAAAAGCTTTAGAGAATCCTGCCGTCCGGGCCGAATATGACAAGCTGGCCGCCGAATATGCCATCAAGCAGGCCGTGATCGACGCGCGCCAGGCTTCCGGCCTTACTCAACAGCAGCTTGCCGACCGCACCGGCATCAATCAGGCCGATATATCCAAGCTGGAAAACGGCTCCGCCAATCCTTCTCTGCGCACGCTTCAACGCCTTGCCGCCGGAATGGGTATGAACCTGCGCATCGAATTTGTTCCCGCTGGGAAATGAACAGGGATCTCGAACCGGCCCCGCGCTTCACATAAAAAGGGACTGCAATCGCAGGTCCCTTCGCAGGTCCCTTTTTGATAGCGAATTTTTTACAGCTGTAAATCCACCTGTTCAAACCGGCGCACGGACAGGCGGAAGGCAATCAGCGTGAGGGCGGCGTAAAGCGCCCCGGCGCAGGCCAGGAAGATCAGCTTTTCCGTCAGATGCTGGGGGTCGGGGGTGTCCAGCACATCCCGGACGAAGGGCACGGCGTAGGTGGAAACGATGGACAGGGTAATGTACAGGAACACCGCCACCCCGGCGATGATGAAGGGCGGGCCGACCTTGGTGATGTCCTTGTACCAGCGGGGGAAGAACAGGACGTTGAACAGGCCGAACACGATCAGCCCTTCGGCGATCACGGCGATATTGGCGTCCATGCCCGCGCTGTTTTCCGTGCTGCCGGTCAGGGGCCGCAGGAAAACGAAGCCCAGGCACACCAGTAGCTGCACGCCTTCCAGGATGCAGGCCAGTCCCATGCGGCCCCGCACCATATCCCGCCGGGACACGGGCAGACAGGCGGTGTACGCCGCGTCGTGGTTTTCCCGACCGGTCAGGCAGGTAAAGAAAATGGCTAAGGTCATGTAAAAGCAGGTGATGGCGTAGGGGTAAGCGGGCACCAGGATCAGGGCGCTCAAACACAGCATCATGGGCGCGATGGGGTGCATGCACAGGCGGAATTCCTTTTTCAGCAGGTTCATTACGCACCCTCCTTTTCTAAATGTACCATAATCTCCTCTAAATCGGGCTGGCGGCAGTCGATGGAAAGCCGCTCTGCGTCCTCCCGCTTGAACAGGGCTGTGCAGCCGTCTTTTGTGCGGCAGGCGCCCAGGACGCAGCCTGCGGCGGCTTCCGGCACGCTGCCCGCGTAGGAGGCCAGCCGGTACGCGCCGATGAAATCGTTCAGGGCGCTGTCGGCGGTGAGCTTTCCCTTTTGCAGGAACAGGATGCGGTCGGCGCACTTGTCCAGGTCGGAGGTGATGTGGGTGGAAAACAGGATGGTTTTGCCCTCGTCCCGGAGGGATAGAAAGATTTCCACCAGTTCCTCCCGGCTCACCGGGTCTAATCCGCTGGTGGGTTCGTCCAGCAGCATCAGTTCCGCCCCGTGGGACAGGGCCAGGGCCAAAGCGTACTTGATCTTCATACCGTTGGACAGGGACGCGGGGGTTTTGCTTTCGTCTAAACCGAAGCGGCCCATATAGCGGCGGTAAGCGCCGTCGTCCCAGCCGGGATAGAAGGAGCGGGTCACGGCGGTGATGGTTTTCAGCTTTTTGCCGGTATAGTAGGCCATGCCCGCCGACACGAAGCCGATCTTCTGCTTGATTTCCGCCGCGTGATCCTTCATGGACAGGCCGGAAAACAGCACCTCGCCCCCGTCGGGCTTGATGAAGGACAGGATGGAGTTCAGGGTGGTGGTTTTGCCCGCGCCGTTGCGGCCGATGAAGCCGGTAACGGCCCCGGGCGCCAAATCGAAGGACACGTGATCCAGCGTAAAAGCCGGATAGTTCTTGCAAAGGCCCCTTACGGACAGGGGCGCGTCATTTTTCGCCATTGCGAATCACCTCCGCGATTTTCAGAAAGAACCGGGCGTCCACCAGTGCCAGGCCCCGGTCCTCGTCCCCGAGTACCATCAGCTGGTCGCCGGGGGAAATATGGAACACCCGCCGGGCCTGCACCGGGATCACGATTTGGCCCTTGTCGCCCACCGTGACCAGCCCGAACACATGCTTGCCCTTGGCAAATTCGGGCGGGGGCACCTCCACCGGCGAGGAAATCAAATCGTCTAAGGAAACGTCAAAGGCCCGGCTCAGCTTTGCCGCCGCGTCTAAGTCCGGGGCGCTTTCCCCCGCCTCCCATTTGGCCACCGTCTGGCGCGATACGCCTAACTGCTCAGCCAGGGCCTCCTGGGTCAGGCTTCGCTTTTTCCGTAAATACTGAATGTTCTCACCAATCATACTTTTCCCACCTCGGCAAGAGTATACCGCGATTTTTTAGGCCCCGCAATGCACGGAAAATAACTTTCGATGGAAAAATGTTAAAATTCGTGGCAAACAAAAAAGCCGCCGAAAGCGGCCTGCGGAGCAGAGTGAAGAGTGGAGATAAAAGAATACAGATTGATTCGTTACAGCGTTCTGAAGCCGAATAGATGAACTTTATACTCTGAATTCTTATCTCAACTCTCAACTCTATTCCTTTATTCTTCCTCTCGCGGCTTCCATCCCGCCGGATAGACCCCGTCCAGGTTTTGCTCCGCCCGCAGGATGCGCAGGCCGGGGCACAGGGCGATATCCGAAAGCAGGGCGGTGCCCGCCAGGCCCGCGCCGGTAAAGCCCCGGCGGGTATAAATGCGGTTGTAATTGGAGCCGGACACTTGCAGGAACAGCACCTTTCCCTTTTCCTCGTCCACGCTGTACACCATGGCGCTGTGCTGGTGCAGGCCCGTTTCGTCGGTGTATTCCACCCGCAGGATATCCCCGGGCTTCAGCCCCTTGGCCTGCTTGACCGACAGAAAGGGCACCCACCTTCCGTGGGGATTGCGCTCCCCGGATAAAAGATAGCCCAAAAACTGGCAGAAGCCGAAGCATTCTCCCCAGCCATACGTGTTGGGCATGGAATCGTCCAGCGCGTCCCAGTTCCAGCGGCAGCCGAACCAGCCCCAGGAATAAACAAAGGGGTCGAACCGTTCCTTGCTGGTCTGCGTCCAGCCCTTTTTCCCTTCGTGCCCGTGGAAATCCTGGAACACGTACCGCGGCGTCGTCCAGTACCAGCCGTCGTACAGCTCGTATTCCTCGATGATCGCGTCCAAATTTTCCGTGGAAAAATCGCCCTGAAACCGGGTATCCGTAAACGTGCCATCCGCCGCGCGGGCGGGAGCCGTCCATCCGGCCAGCAGCAGCAGCGCGAAACAAACAATCGTCAGTCGGTACAGCTTTCCTCACCCGCCTTTCGCGTGAAATCCATTGGAATTGTACCATACCCGGCGAGAAAAGTAAACGCCGAGCCAGGAAATGGATACGGCTCACGCATGAATAAGAAATTGGGATTTGTAGGGAAGCTGTTGGGGGCGCTCCGCCCCCAGTTCCGCAGGCTCAAAAGTCGCAACTCCCCTTCATGGGGAGATTGCTCCTTTTCGCCTGATCTCACCGCCGATGAGATTCCCGCCACCGGCGGTCATCGGCGGTTCGTCCCCCGACCAGGGAGATGATCTCCCTGGACCCTCACTTGGCGAAGCGGCTTGTAAGAATATATCGAATAAGCGCCGCCTGCGGCGCTGGGGTTTACGAAACTTTGATGGCTTCTGGCTC
>JAFSNT010000242.1 GCA_017443295.1 Clostridia bacterium | reverse complement strand
GGAAAGTGAAAAGTGAAGATTGAATTGCTGTTGTGCTGCCAAATCGGAAAGCTCATAGCAAATATATCGCACGCGCGAGGAACAAAATAAAATTCCACTTTTCACTTTTCACTTTCCACTTTCCGTTTTTATTCTGCTTTCACCCTTTCTCCGTTCCAGCATAGCCTGAAAGAAGAAAGAAGGTGGAAACTGTGGAAGGATTTCGGGTGCTGGGCGGCGAAAAAATAGAAGGACAGGTGCGGCTGCAGGGAGCGAAGAACGCCGTATTGCCCATTTTGGCGGCGGCGCTGCTGCCGGAGGGGGAAACGGTGATCCGGGATTGCCCGGATATCCGGGACGTGCATGCCATGGGGGGCATCCTGAAGCAATTGGGCTGCCGGTGCGAAATGGGGCAGGACGCAATGCGCATCGACAGCGCGGGCCTGAAATGCTGGGAAATGCCGGAGGGCCTGTCCAAGCAGATCCGTTCCTCCATTTTTCTGCTGGGGCCGATTTTGGGAAAGCTGCGCCGGGCGGCGGTGACGTACCCCGGCGGGTGCGAGATCGGCTTGCGGCCCATTGATCTCCATTTAAAGGGCCTGCGCGCCTTAGGCGTGAAGGTGCGGGAGGACGGCGGGGTGATCCGCTGCGACGGCGGGGAGATGCACGCCGGGGACGTATACTTTGATTATCCCAGCGTGGGGGCAACGGAAAACGTGATGATGGCGGCGGCGCTGCTGCCGGGGGTCACCACGGTACACAACGCCGCCCGGGAGCCGGAAATCGAGGATTTGCAGCGCTTCCTGAACATGATGGGCGGCAAAGTGCGCGGCGCGGGCACCCAGGTGATCCGCATCGAGGGCGTGAAAAAGCTGCGCGGCGTTTCCTATACCCCTATTCCGGACCGCATCGTGGGCGGCACGCTGCTGTGCGCCGCGGCGGTGACTGGCGGCGAGCTTTTATTGAGCAATATCCGCCCCGCCGATTTGATGCCCGTGGGGGACAAATTAACGGAAATGGGCTGCCGCATCAGCCGGGAGGAAGCGGGGATGCTTCTGCGCGCCCCCAAACGGCTCAAAGCCTTTTCCTGTTTGCAGACCCAGCCCCATCCCGGCTTTCCCACCGATATGCAGGCCCAGATGCTGGCCGCCGCGTGTACGGCGGAGGGAACCAGCGTGATCGTGGAAAACGTGTTTGAAAACCGCCTGTCCCACGTGGCCGACCTGTGCCGCATGGGGGCCGATATCCGGGTAAGCTCCCGCACGGCGATCGTCGCCGGGGTGGAAAAGTTGCACGGCGCCCGCGTGACGGCCCGGGATCTGCGGGGCGGCGCGGCGCTGGTGATCGCCGCCCTCTGCGCCAAAGGGGAAACCGTGGTGGAAAACGTCGCCCTCATCGACCGGGGATACGCCAGGCTGGAAAACACTTTGGCGGACCTTGGGGCAAAAATTGAAAGAATACCGAAAAGCGAGCTATAAGTCGGATAGAGTTGAGAGCGGAGAGTTGAGAGTTGAGATTTATGTAGTCAATCGAAGCAGAATTCTCTTGTGAAAAACACGATATCATCTCAACTCTCAACTCTAAACTCTCAACTCTGAGTTAAAACTTTTTTCTCATTGAACTGAGTAATACCTATCAAGCGCGGGCGGCCCCGCCGCCCCCTGGAGGCAAAAGATGGAACAGCAATATCCGCAGGACGTTTCTTCCTATCCCCCCGCGCCGCCGCCGCCCCGGCGACGCTCCGGCGTGCTGTCGGTGGTGTGCGTGTTGATCATGGTGCTTTCCGTGGCCGTGATCCTGAATGAAACCCTGCTGCGGCTGGATGTGAAGGTGGAAGGGGTCTACATCATTTCCGAGGGGGAAGCCAAGAAAGCGGCGGGCCTGGATCGGCCGGTGAGCTATTTCACCGTCAGCGAAAAAAAGGTCGCCGCCGGGATCAACAGCCACCATTACCTGATTTTTGAACGGATGGAAAAGCAGTTTCCCGGCAGCCTCACCGTCTATGTGACGGAGCGCAAGCCCGTGGCCCGGGTGCAGCAAATGGGCACGAATTATTACCTGGACGATCAGGGCATGGTGCTGGAGAAAAGCTATCTGCGGGTAAACAGCGGCAGCCCGGACGACATGGTGGTGGTGACCGGCTTAAAGCCCAAGGAGCTGCTTGTGGGCCGCGAGGTTGTGGCAAGCTCGGTGAACCAGACGAAAGCCTACGCGGCGCTTTTCGAGGAGCTGGAAAAGCAGGGCTGGCTTTCGCAGGTCTCCGAATTGAATTTCGGGGACCCGGAAAGCATATACCTGGTGACTCGGGACGGTTATTCCGCCCGGATCGGCGATACCACCCGCCTGCGGGCTAAAATCGGCACCGTGCGGGCGGTGGTGGCCAAGCTGCGGGAAATGGGAAAAACCGGGGGCATGCTGGAGGCCAGCATCCCCGGCGAAGCCATTTATACCCCGCCCATGCCGTAAAATGATGCGCAATTTTCACAAAAAAGGGAATTTTTTAAAAAAAGTGCTACTTTTTCTTTGATTTCCGCTTGTCAAATTATCTCAAAAAGGTTACAATAGAGTGAACCGAAATAGGCTATTTGCTTTTGGTTTTTTTCGGATCAAAAAGAAGGGGCTTCTTTTGCCGATGAACAGGGGATGATGGATGGATGAAGACCACGGTTACGGCCATCGATTTTGGGACAAGCAAAATCGTGGCGCTCGTCGCGGAAACCAGCGGACGGCAGCGCTGCGATATCGTGGGTGCTGGAACGGTGATCTATGACGGATACATGGAGGGGCGCTGGAACGCCCCGGATCAGCTGAACGACGCCATCAAGGAAGCGCTGAAAGCGGCGGAGGATCAGGCCCATGGCCACATCAAGGAAGTGTATGTGGGCGTGCCGGGCGATTTTTCCACCGTGCGCACGGTGGAAGTGAAGGTGGATCTGCAGGGGGCCGATCCCCGGGTAACGGAAAGGGATCTGGCCACGCTGTTTGAGAAGGCGGTGGAGGAGCTGGGCGAGGTTCGCGGCAGCATCATTCACCGCAGTCCCGCCTGGTTCATCGTGGACGAAGGGAAAAAGACCCTGGAACCCATGGGCATGCGCGGCTACGAGCTGCGCGGCATGATCTCCTTCGTGATCGCCGACCAGTTCTTCCTGGAGGATATTCAGGAGCGGTTCCGCAGCTTGGGCGTCGCCGTGAACGGCTGTCTGTCCACCCCCGTGGGCCAGGCCATGCTGTTCGTGCCCGACGAGGAAAGGGACCGGGCCGCCGTGCTGGTGGATATCGGCTACCTGACCACCGAAGTGATGATGGTGCAGGGCGACGCCATTGTGAACCTGACCAATATTCCCATGGGCGGCGGCCATATCGCCGCCGATCTGGCCTACGGGCTGGAGGTGCCGCTCTCCACGGCGGAAAATATCAAGCGCGCTTATGTGTACGGCCTTTCCGCCGGACAGTCCACCTTCGAGGGGACGGATCTGGCCGGAAACAACAAAACCTTTGACCGAGGCGATGTGGAAAAGGTGATCGAACCCCGGGCGGAGGAAATCTGCGAGGCCGTTCGGGACGCGATCATCGCGTCCGGGGCAAAGCTCGGCAAATGGTCGCCAGTGTACCTGACCGGCGGCGGCCTGGCCATCAACCGGGGCGGACGGGAATTCCTGGCCGCCAAAATGGAGCGCACCGTGCGGGAGCTGCCCCGCAAGGCCGTCAAGCTCTCCAGTCCCGCTTATTCCAGCGCCCTGGGCCTGCTGGATCTGCTGATCGACACCACCGCCAACGCCCGGCCGGTGGCTGGCGTGGGCGGCTTCTTCCGCAGCCTTTTCGGCGGCTGATCATTCGCCGCTGGCCCATTTTGAACATAGGGGGATTGAAAAAATGCCTTTTGAAGTACAAGTTGATCAGCCGTCCTTCGCTTCGATCAAGGTCGTAGGCTGCGGCGGCGGCGGCACCAACGCCGTGAACCGCATGGTGGAAGCCAACCTCCGGGGCGTGCAGTTTATTGCCGTCAATACCGACCGTCAGGCCCTGACCCTGAGCCAGGCCGACGTGAAAATCCAGATTGGCGAAAAGCTGACCAAGGGCCTGGGCGCCGGCGCCGTGCCCGAGGTGGGCCGCCGCGCGGCGGAAGAAAGCCGGGAAGAAATCGCCCAGGCGCTCAAGGGCGCCGATTTGGTGTTCGTCACCGCCGGTATGGGCGGCGGCACCGGCACGGGCGCGGCCCCCATCGTGGCCGAAATCGCCCGGGAAATGAATTGCCTCACCATCGCCGTGGTGACCAAGCCCTTCGCTTTCGAGGGCAAGCAGCGCATGAAGAACGCTGAAATGGGCATCAACGATTTAAAGCAGAGCGTGGATACGCTTGTTGTGATCCCCAACGACCGGCTGCTGCAGGTGGTCAGCAAGGGCACCACTATGGTAGAAGCCTTCCGCATCGCCGACGACGTGCTGCGCCAGGGCATCCAGGGCATTTCCGACCTGATCGCCGTGCCCGCCATGATCAACCTGGACTTTGCCGACGTGAAGACCATCATGGAATCCGGCGGCATGGCCCATATGGGCATCGGCGTGGGCAAGGGCGAAACCCGCCTGGTGGACGCGGCCAACAAGGCCATTTCCAGCCCCCTGCTGGAAACCAAGATCGACGGCGCCCGCGCCGTGCTGATCAACGTGACCGGCGGCACCGATATGAGCATCATGGAAATCAACGAAGCCGCCAATCTGGTGATGGAATCCGCCGACAGCGAAGCCAACATCATCTTCGGCGCGGGCATCGACGAATCCCTCAAGGACGAAGTGCGCATCACCGTGATCGCCACCGGCTTTGAGAAGACGCCCTTCCCCACCCGGGAAAAGAAGAAGGCCCGCGTGGCTACGCCCTACGGCGCGGCGGTGCCCTCCTTCAATCCCTATGAGAACCGGCCCCGGGCCGAGGCTGGCGACACGCAGGGCTTTGACGCCCCCGCCCCCGCCACCTACGAAGGCGACAGCTCCTTCTTCCCCGGCGGCGCGCGGCCCGTGGCGGCGCCCACCAGCGGCTATCAGTCGCCCTACGCGCCCCAGCAGCCCTATTCCCAGCCCATTTATCAGCAGCAGCCCTACGCGCCCCAGCAGCAGCCCGCCGCCCAGCCCTATCAGCAGCAGGCGTATCAGGCCCCGGCCCAGCCCGCCGCTAACGCTCGGGACGACTTGGGCGTGCCCGCTTTCCTGCGCCGCGCGGAAAAGAAGTAATCCTTTTGATCGCATTTCAGCCGCCCCTTTTAGTACGGGGCGGTTTGTTTTTTTCCCGGCTTTACTTTTTTCAGGTTTCCGCTATAATGGAAGCTAAGAGAAGCTTTCGCGGGGAGGAATGAGCATGTACGATTTAGGGCGGCAGCTTCGCCAGCGCTTTCAGATGTGGAAGGACGAGCTGAAAAATCATCTGTATACAGCCGTGGGAACGGTGGATTTTCAATTCTGCGCCACCTTGGGCCATCCAACGCCAGAGGAAGCGGAGAAAATGCCCTTATCGCCCTGCCCGGTGGGAACGAAGTGGGGCGGCATGTGGGAATACGGCTGGTTTTTCGCGGACGTGACGCTGCCGGAAAGCTGCGAAGGCAGGCGGGTCGTGCTGTTTTCCAAGGTGGGCGGGGAACAGCTGATCTATGCCAACGGAAAAGCCGTCGGCTCCGTGGACTTGAAGCACGCCTACGTGACCCTGACCCGCGCCGGTCGGGCGGGGGAAACCTTTCATATACAGATCGAAAGCTACGCCGGGCACGGCCCGCGGCTGGAAACCTTAGGCCCCTGCCCGCCCGAGCGGCCCGCGATTCCGCCGGTCACAGAACCCCAGTGTACGGTGGGGGAAACGGTGGTCGCCGTCTGGAACGAGGACGCCTACCAGCTCATGCTGGACGTGGAAGCCCTGGACAGCTTACAGCAGATTTTGCCGGACAACAGCCTGCGTGCCCTGCGGGTGGCGGAGGCCCTGGACCGGTTCACCCGCATCGCCGATTTTGAATTGCCCCACGGCCCCCGGGAAGAGAGCTTCCGGGCGGCACGGGAAGCGCTGAAAAAGGAGCTTTCCTGCGTCAACGGCTCCACCGCGCCGACGATGTGGCTGTTCGGCCAGTCCCACATCGACTTAGGCTGGCTGTGGCCTCTGGAGGAAACGTACCACAAGGCCGTGCGCACCTACGCCAACCAGCTTTCCCTGATGGAGGAATACCCGGAATATCGCTTCCTGCTGTGCGAACCGGCCCTGCTGGATATGATGCGGGAACGGGACGATAAAACCTGGAAGCGGGTGAAAAAAGCCTTTGAAAACGGGCAGATCGAACCGGAGGGCGCGTTCTATGTGGAATGCGACACCAACATGCCCGCCGGGGAAAGCCTGATCCGCCAGCTCATGTACGGAAAGCAATGGTTCCGGGAGCAGTTCGGCGTGGATTCCAAGGTGGCCTGGCAGCCCGACACCTTCGGCTATTCCGCCGCCCTGCCGCAGATTTTCAAGCAATTGGGCATACAGTATTTCGCCACGGAAAAGCTGCTGCGGGCCGACCCGGAAACGGAGCGCTTTCCCTATCAGAATTTCATTTGGGAGGGCATGGACGGCTCCACGGTGGAAGCCCTGTCCTTCTTCAAGGCCAACGCCCCGGTCAGCCCCCAATTGCTGCATAAGCGGTGGGACGCGGAGCGCAGCCAGCGCCGGAACATTGACACCCAGCTGTATTCCTTCGGCTACGGCGACGGCGGCGGCGGGGCGGATCGGGACAAGCTGGAAATGATTCGCCGCGTGCCCGACTTGGAGGGCGCGCCGCGCACGAAGTGGGGTTTCCTCCGGGCCTTTTTTGAGGAAACGGGCCGTCAGGCGCGGGATAATCGCTGGACGGGCGAGCTTTATCTTGCCTGGCACCGGGGCACCTATTCCGTGCAGCGCAGGCAGAAGCAGGCCATGCGACGGGCGGAAATCGCTCTGCGGGAAACGGAAGCGCTGGTGACCATGCTGCCGGGTGAGGAACAGGGCGCTTACCGGGAAACCCTGCGCCGGGCCTGGAAAACGATCATGATCAATCAGTTCCACGACATCGCCGGGGGCGTGGGCATCGAAAGGGTACACCGGGAAGCCACGGAAGCGCTGACGAATCTTACGGACGAACTGCGCCCCGTGAGCGACAGCCTGTGGCGGAAGGTGTACGGCGTTCGCGAAGGCGCGGGCTATGTGCTGGTAAACCCCCTGCCCTGGTTCCGGTCGGGATGGGTGACGCTGCCCGACGGCCAGGAAATGTTCGCGGAACTGATGCCATATGAAGCCGTACCCGCGGCGGAAGCGCGGATGCGGCTGCTCGCCGAATACAGGGTGACCGCACGCGAAACGGAAGACGGCTTCCTGCTGAAAAATCATTGCCTGGAGGCGGAGATCGACCGTCGGGGCAGGATCACAGCGCTCCGGGCGGTCACGCCTTCCGGGTTCCGGGATTTCCTGAATCCGGGCCAGGTGATGAACGATTGGCGGCTGTACCGGAATCATCAGAACGTCTATGACGCCTGGGAGTTGGATCGGGGCTGGGAAAAGGAGCGCATGGAGGACGCCGTGCGCGCCGAAGCCCGTTTGACCCGGAACGCGCCGGACTGTGCCGAAATCACGGTGGACTACGCCTTCGGCAGCAGCACGGCCCGCCAGATCATCCGCCTGCGGGCGGGGGAGGAACAAATCACCTTTGAAACGGCCGTGGACTGGCACGAGCGCCGGAAAATGCTGAAAACCCACTTTGAAAGCAACGTTCTATGCGAGGACGCGGTGCATGAAATCCAATTCGGCTTCGTGAAGCGCCCCTGCCACCGCTCCCATGCCTTTGCCAGCGACCGCTACGAGGTGAGCAACCACCGGTACAGCGCCCTGTGCGAGGGGAACCGGGGCTTCGCCCTGCTGAACGACGGGCTGTACGGCCTGTCCACCAATCGGGGCGAAATGGCCCTGACCCTGCTCCGTGCGCCACTGGTGCCGGACGAAACCTGCGACCGGGGCGCGCATGCCTTCACCTACGCCCTGCGGCCCTTCGCAAAGCCCTTCCGGGAGTCCGACGCCGTGCGGGCGGGGTATGAACTGAACGCCCCCGTGCGCGTGCTGCCGGGAACCTGCGTGGCGCGCACCGGCTACGCCGTGGAGGGCGGCAGCGTCATTTTGGATTACATCAAGCCCGCCGAGGACGGCCGGGGCGCGATCCTGCGGCTGTACGAAAGCATGGGGGAGACCGCTGCCGCCACCCTGCGGCTGCCCGTGGAAAAGAACATTTTCCTTTCCGCCATGGACGAAAGGGAAGAAACCTTCCTCTGCCAGGGCAGGGAAACGGCCCTCACCCTGCGGCCCTTCGAGATCAAAACCCTGCGGGTGACGGACTAAAGAACCACACGAAGGAGGACACTGTGCATGTCCGGCGTCGGACGTTTTACAGGCTGTGATTTGGGCGGCATCATGCCCCTGTTTACCCCCTGGAAAGACAATTGCGGGCTGGCCCAGCCCGTTTTTACCCGGGAAGCGGCGCTGCTTTCCTTTGAACTGGCTTCATCCGCTTACGATATGGATATTGACGCCTGGCGGGAAGCCGGGTGGCGGGATTTTTCCTTTCAGGTGGACAATAAGCTGCTCACCGGCCAGAATGTAAACGCCGCCCCCGGCGGGGGACTGAGCGCCATGGTCAGCGATTATTTCCACTTTCTGGCCCGGGCGCGGCTGAAAAGGGTGAACCCCATCAGCCAGCTTCGGGGCGCCCTGCGCCAGCGGGAGGGGTCGGACACCTGCAAGGCGGTGGTCATGCTGCGGCCCCTGGCGGAAGGCGTTCGGCAGTACGTGGTGGCCATCGGCTTCATGGGCACGGGGAAGCGCATTTACGATTGGTTCTCCAATTTCCGGCTGAACCGGGAGGAGGGCATGCACGCGGGCTTCCTGCAACTGACCCGGGAATTTGAAAAGAACGCGGATGAAATCTGCTTTCCGGAAACGGCCAGGGAACTGAACCTGCCCAAGCTGACCCTTTCGGATATCCTGGCGGAATGCCGCCGGCCCGGCAGCCGCTTCCGCCTTTGGATGGCGGGCCACAGCCAGGGCGGCGCGGTGATGCAGCTGTTCGCCTACCGGGAAATTCGGCGGGGGTTCCTGCGGCAGAATATGATGGGCTGCGGCTTCGCCTCTCCCAGCGCGGTATACGCGCGGCTGGACTGCGACGCGGGCGCTTTTCCGCTTTTGCACATCCTGAACGCCGACGACATTTTTCCCCGCATGGGCGCGGCGGCGCATATCGGCCGCTGCCGGGTGATGTACCCCGACCGGGCTATGCGAAACGCCTGCTATCAGGCCGCCTGGCAGGACGATTTGTTCCGGGCGGTTCACCGGCTCATGCGAAGCGTGACCGACAGCGCCGGGGCCTTCCTGCTGGTCTGGGCTATGCTGCGCGCCCTGGAGGACGTGCCCGTGGACAGCGCCATGGCCGCCTTGAACGCCCTGGCGGGGTCCCTGGTGCCGGAAAAGCTGCTGGGCGCTTTGGGCGGCAGGCGGGAGGATATTTTGCAGGCGCTGTACCGGCGAGTGGCCCAGGGCTACCGCACGGCCACGGAGGGCGGCGAGCCGCCGGAGGAAACCCTGAACGTGCTGCGGGGCCGCGTGGCCGCCCTGATCCTGCGCTACGGCGGCGCGCGGTTCGTAAAAACCGCCCTGTCCTGCTTAGGCGTATCCCATAAGCTGCGGGGCGAAGCGCTCCGTCAGGGCGTAGCGCCCTATCAGTATATCGTCACCCGGCGGTTTGACGATCTTCGGCAGCGGCTGTGGATGCCGCCGGTCAGCGCCATGGAAAACGCGGAGGGCAGAGGCCCGCGCCGCCTGACGGGCGGCCGGTACGCCCGGCTTTCCGAAGAAAAGAAACGCAGAACCCGGTAAAGGAGGCGCGGGATGAGCGTACAGACGGTGATCACCCTGCTTGGCGGCCTGGCCTTCTTCCTGTTCGGCATGCGCGTGATGGGGGAGGGGCTGGAGCAGGCCGCCGGGCCGAAGCTCAAGCATTTTCTCACCCTCATGACCCGGAACCGGGTCATCGCTATGCTGACGGGCATCTGCGTCACGGCCATCATTCAGTCCTCCGGGGCCACCACGGTGATGGTGGTGGGCTTCGTCAACGCCCAATTGCTCACCCTGGCCCAGTCCGTGGGCGTCATCATGGGCGCGAACATCGGCACCACCGTCACCTCCCTCCTGCTGTCCATCAAGTTCGATCCCGGCCCTGTGTTCGCCTTCGCGGGCATCGTGATGATCATGGTGTTCGGAAAAAGGGAGACGGTGAAGCAGGCGGGCATGGTATGCATGGGCTTGGGCGTGCTGTTCATCGGCATGGATCTGATGAGCGAATCCACCGAACCTTTGCGGGAATGGCCGGTATTCCTGAACCTGATGCAGACCGTGCGCAATCCCTTTTTGGGGCTGCTGGTGGGCGCGGCGGTGACGGCGCTGCTGCAAAGCTCCTCCGTGTCCGTGGGCATCGTGCAGGTGCTGGCCGCTGGCGGGCTGGTGAGCATGGAAGGGGCGCTGTATCTGGTGTTAGGCGCGAAAATCGGCTCCTGTACGCCCTCGCTCCTGTCCATGGCCAATTCCCGGGTAGCCGCCAAGCGCACGGCCATGGTGCATTTGCTCTTCAACGTGATTTGCGCCGCCCTGTTCCTTCTGCTGGACGCCTTCTTCCCCCTGGCCCAGTGGGCGCGGGAGCTGGTGCCCGGCAGCCCCAAGCTGTGCATTTCCTTTATGCACATTTTTACCAGCGTGGCCTCCACCCTGGTGCTGCTGCCCTTCAGCAATCTGCTGGTGAAGCTGGCCTGCCTGATCGTTCCCGGCAAGGAGGAAGAAGAACCGCAGGCCTTGAAATTGCAGTATTACGATGAACGCCTGCTGAAAACTCCCGCCCTGGCGGCGGAGCAATTGTACCGCGAGGTATGCCGCATGGGCCGGGAGACTCACGATCATTTGATTTTGTCCCTGGAAACCCTGCGCACCCTGGATTTTTCCCGCGAGAAGGAAATCAACGATCACGAGGAGCTGGCCGATTTCTTAGAGGAAGCGATTACCGAGGGGCTGGTGGCCGTCATGCCCTTAGAGCTGAGCGAGCATGAAAGCAAGCGCATTGCCGAGCTGTTCCACGTGGTCACCGACTTAGAGCGCATCAGCGACCACGCCATGAACCTGCTGGGCCTGGCCAAGGAGCGGAAGCTCCGGAACGCCAAAATCTCCGACAAGGCCGACGCCGAACTGGAGGAACTCTTCGGCCACGCCATGAAGGTGCTGGATTCCGCCTTAGAGGGCCTGGAGGAATGGGACATCCCCGATTCCATCATGAACCTGATCCAGCAGGAGGAGCAGAACGTGGACGATATGACCGAGGCCCTCCGCCGCAAGCATATCGACCGCCTGAAGGAACACAAGTGTACCCCCAAGGCGGGCGTGATCTTCCTGGAAACCATCAACAACTTGGAACGCGTGGCCGACCACGCCGTGAATATCGCCACCTGCGCCCGGGAGGACGCCATGCACGCGCACGCATAAGGAGATGCTGGGGATAAGCAGGCGCGGTTCAAAGTACGCGGAAGAATCATTGACAAATAATTACGAAGTAATTATAATATAATTGATCGCGAAGGAAGCGGGGGGAATGCCATGCTGTCCTTTGAATGGGATGAGCGCAAGAACGAAATCAACAAGGTCAAGCACAAGGTTTCATTCGAGGAGGCGCAAACGGTTTTCTATGACGAACGGGCATTGGTTATCGACGACCCGGAGCATTCTCAGGAAGAAGAACGCTTCATCATCCTGGGCATGAGTACACGGGCCAACCTGCTGATCGTCTGCCACTGTTACCGTGCGTCCGATACGGTGATCCGCATTATTTCCGCCCGAAAAGCGACCAAGACGGAATCCATGCACTACGTTTGAAAGAGGTGACGAAAATGAGAGAAGAATATGATTTTTCCAACGCCCGGCCCAATCCCTATGCCAAAAAGCTGAAAAACCAGGTCACCATCAATCTGGATGTGGATACAATCGCGTATTTCAAGCAGCAGGCCGCCTCCAGCGGCATTCCGTACCAAACGCTGATCAACCTGTATCTGGCGGATTGCGTGCGGAATAAACGGCAGCTGAACCTGTCGTGGAGTTGAAAAGCATAAAAAATCGGGGCCGGTGGATTTCACCGGCCCCTGAATCGTTTTGGGAATCAAATGCGTTTTGCCAAGGTTTCGGGATTGGCGGCGTACAGCAGGGCGATGTCCCGGGTGATTTTGCCCGTGCGCACCAGGCGCTGCAGCTCCGCGTCCATGGACAGCATGGTTTTATCGCTGCCGCCGTAGATCACGTTGTCGATCTGGTGGGTACGGCCGTCGCGGATCATGTTCTGGATAGCGGGGTTCACGGTCATCACTTCAAACACGGGCACCCGGCCGCCGTTGACGGTGGGCACCAGGCGCTGGGAAATGACGGCTTTCAGCACCATGGAAAGCTGCACGCGAATCTGGGTCTGCTGTTCGGCGGGGAACGTGTCGATGATGCGGTCCACCGTTTTGGCCGCGCCGATGGTATGCAGGGAGGACAGCAGCAAATGCCCCGTTTCGGCGGCGGTGATGGCGGTGCGGATGGTGTCTAAATCGCGCATTTCGCCAAGCATCACCACGTCCGGGGCCTGGCGCAGGGCGGCACGCAGGGCGCGGGAGAAGGTGGCCGCGTCGTTGGGCACCTCCCGCTGGCTCACCAGGGATTTCTTGTGCCGGTGCAGGTACTCGATGGGGTCCTCGATGGTGATGATGTGGGCCTGCCGCTCGCTGTTGATTTTGTCGATCATGCAGGCCAGGGTGGTGCTTTTGCCGCTGCCCGCGGGGCCGGTGACCAGCACCATGCCGCTGCGCTGGGCGCAGAGGGTCATCACGATATCGGGGATGCCCAGCTCGCTCACGTGGGGCAGCTCGAAATTCACGATGCGGCAAATGGCTGCCATGGTGCCGCGCTGCATGTAAGCGTTGCAGCGGAAGCGGCTCACTTCCTTGATGGCGAAGGAAAAGTCGTCGTCCCCCTCCCGGCCCAGGAACTTGATGTCCCGGTGGGCCAGAACGTACATCTCCTCCACCAGCTTTTCAGTGTCCGCCGAATGCAGCTTGTTATCGTTCAGCGGCACCAGCTCGTTATTCACCTTTACCGTGGGGCGGGAACCGGGAATGATGAAAATATCCGATCCGCCCATGCTGACGGCTTTTTGCAGCAGTTCAACCATGATTACCACACTTCTTCCGTTACAGCGGTCAGTTCAAAACGAATCCAGCGGGTTCTTTCCGAGGAACCCAGGGGCAGCGCTTCCAGGGCGCAGCTTAAGGAACGAAAGCCGTCCGTTTCATCCCAGCACAGCGCGCCGTCCTCCCAAGTGACGTCTTCGGGCAGGGCGGCCTCAAGTGCGGCGGCATAGGCTTCCTGATCGCCCGCTTCTTTAGCGGCCGTTGCCAGCAGGGCGTCCAGGGCGGCGCGTTTTTCCTCCGCCGCCGTTTGCAGGGCGTACACCGCCTGGGTCACCTGCACGCTCCGCTCGCTGAGGCGGATATCGTTGCGGCTGTTCATCAGGGACAGCATGCCCAGGGTGCTGAGGGCCAGCACCACGAAAATCAGGATCAGGGAGGAAGCGCCCGGGCCGAAGCTGATCATGCTTTTTTTCTTCATTCCGCCGCCTCCCGATACCGCGCGCCGGGCAGCTCCACCAGGGTTTGCCCGCCGCTGACCGCCCGCACCTGATAGCGCGTAAGCTCGCCGAAGGGCTGCTGCTCGCGGGTCAGGGAAACGGTCAGGTCATAATCGCCGCCGGGCAGCCGCCACAAATCCTCTTCCCGCGTCCAGCCCATTTCGGCAAGCATGCTTTCCGCGTCCTTGGCGGCGTACAGCCGATCCGCCGCGCTTTGGGCGGCGTTGGACGCCGAGATCAGCTTGCCGGACAGAGCGCTTTGACTGCGGGCGGTGGAGAAAACCTGCAAAAGCACCGTGGAGGACAGCATGAAGAACAGCACCACGATCAAAAGCTCCACCAGCAGCGCGTTGCTTCTGTTTCCGCTTCTCACTTGCTCATCACCTCAGTTCGCGGCGGAGCGAAGGGCGATATCCACGCTCGTCCATTCGTTTCCGTGGCGCAGCCGCACGTTCAGCAGATGGCCGGACAGGCTGGCCCGCATTTCATCCGCGGCGCACACCGCTTCCCCGCCTTCCGGTTCAAAATCGGCCTCCGCGTAGGTAAACCATTCCCGCAGCATGCCGCCGTACACATAGATCCTGGTCAGGTATTCCTCGCCGTCAAAATCGTAATGCATGGTCACGGCGGAGAGGCCGTCGATCTCGTCCACCCGCAGGGAATCCCTGTCGTCGTCCGCCCGCACCATGCTGCGCACGTAGGCGCTGGCGATGCGGCCCGCGTTATGCTCCGCCGCCCGGTCCGCCGTGGCCTTGTAAGCCTTGGCCCCCAGCACCACCATCACGGTGGAAAACACGGCGAAGATGCCCAGAAGAAGAAACACAAACACGCCCGATATGGCGTGGGAAGGCCCGCCCTTGCTCATTGCGCGCCCACCCCCACTTCCGTGACCCAGATATCGGGGATCATGTTGGAGGCGAAAGCGTCGTAGGTGATCAAATAGCGGTCCTCATCGTAGGCCAGGCGGTAATGCTCCCGCAGGTAGTCCACGCTGTCGGGATACGCGCCTTCCACGGCATAGCAGGTGAGCGCCGCGTTTTTCACGGCGTCCCGCACGATATCCGTTTCCGCGGCGTCCTGGGCAGTGTCGATGCGGTTCACCAGCAGCACGGCCGCCGCCAGCACCAGCACGATGCTCAGGAGCTTGATCCAATCCCTTCGGTTCATGCACCCTTCTCCTTTGTTACAGGCTGGTCAGAATACCCGCCATGGGCAGCATCACGGAAAGCAGCACCGCGCCGATGACCACGGAAAGCAGGGCCACCAGGGTGGGTTCGATAATGGCCACCAGGCGCGTGATGCCGTCCTCCACCTGCTCTTCGTACAGGGAGGCCAGCTTGCCCAGCACCTGATCCTCCTGGCCGGTGGCGCTGCCCATAGTGATCATGCGGTTATGCAGATCGTCAAACAGGCTGGTTTTGGTCACGGCTTCGGCGAAGGTGGAACCCTCCTCCAAGCTCTGGCGGATGCTGTGTACCTTCTCCGCCGCGTTCCGGTCGCTTAGCACGTTGGAGGTCATTTCCAGGGCCTCGTCGGTGGGGAAGCCGCTGGAAAGCATCATGGAAAGCACGCTGGCCACACGGGAGGCGGACAGCTTTTTGTTGAGCCGCTGCAGGCCGGGCATGATCCGCTGCACGATCTGCATCACCTTGTCGCGGTGCTTGGTGCGAAGCAGGATCACGCCCGTGACCACCAGCACCACCACCAGCGCCACCAGCGCCAGGATGATCCAGCCCACGGAAACGCCGAGGCGCATGAGCAGGCTGCCGGATTCCGTCAGCCCCACGCCCATGGAATTAAGCACCCGGCGGAATACGGGCAGCACCTTCCACAAAAGGATCAGCACGATCACGATCAGCATCACGCCCAGCACCAGCGGATAGGTGACGGCGCTGGAAATGGAGGAACGGATGCGGTCTTCCCGGGCGTAGTACGCCTCCAGGCCGCGCATCACCTGATCCAATTGGCCGGACCTTTCGCCGATGCCCACCATTTCCACCAGGTACTTGGGCCACCGACCGTCCTCCTTGATGGCGTCGTACAGGGAGCCGGTCTCGGTCACGCCCTTGCTGGCGGCGGCGTACACGTCGGCGTTGGCGCTGCCGCTGTCGGCCCCGGCCAGGGTTTCCATGCCGTCGTACAGGGGCAAGCCGGCTTCTAAGATCAGGGCCACCTGGCCGCAGAAATTGCTGAGTTCCGCGGAAGAAAGGCCGTTCCGTTCCAATTTGAGCATGGCAGAAACCTCCTCAGTAATAGCGTTCAACGGAGTAAGAAACAGGCTTGCTGATGGCGTTGAGCGCGGCGGTGGGGTCGAAAAGCACCTGTTTTGTTTCAATGGGGGTGACCGTCCACGCGTGATAGTTTTTATCCGCGTAGCCGATCATGAGCTTGGCGGGAATCCCCTGGGAGCGGAGCATGCACACCATCAGGGCGGAAAGGTCCTGGCACACGCCCATCTTTTTTTCGTAGCAGCCGTCGATATCCGGCAGCTCGCCCGCCGGTACGGTGACGGACTTGATGAAGTCGTAGGCGTAATTATCCATGATATACTTGCGGATCAGGGTATAGATTTCCTTTTCGCTCTTCCCGGCGCACATCTCGTTGGCTGCGGCCACCGCTTTGGTCAGTTCATTGTAGTTGACGTATTGGTTGGGGTAGAGGAACGCGCCGTCCTCCCGCGTGAGTTCAACCTTGACCGATATCTTCCCCGCCCCGGAATACTTTTTGCCGGATACGTTTTCGTAAAGCGATATATCGTATTTTCCGCTGCCCAGCTGAAACGGGAAAACCTCGAAATTGCCGTCGCTGTTCAGGTCGTAGGTCAGCGTTTCCTTATCCTTGGTGACGCGCAGCTTCATGCGGTGGCTTGTTTTTTGGCTGACAGCGGCCATAAAGTAGCCTTCGGAGACGTTGGTCAGATCCAGCGTCATTTTTCCGTTGGTTTTCTTTCCGCCGCTGGAGCCTTCGGGCCATTTTGCCTCCGCAGCGGCGCACAGCAGGCCGCTGCCAGCCGACAGCAGCAGCGCCGCTATCAGGCACAGCAGGATTTTTTTCTTCAACCTGCATCCCCCTTCTGATAGGATCGGGCGGCGATTTTCCGCCTGATCCGGTGCTGTTTGAAAAAAACGCGAAAATCGGGGCGGTTCCATTGAAAAATTCTGGAAAAACCCGGGTTTTTCCGCCGACTGTTTGATAAAAAGAAACATAAAATCCCATCAAAAGATTTTATACTTCTTTTCAATCATTGTCAAGTGTCAGTTCGGGGCCGCGCCCGGTGCGCGCACGAAAGAGAAATTGAGATTTGCAGAGGTAGGAGGTAGAAGGTAGGAGGTAGAAGGTAG
>JAFSNT010000241.1 GCA_017443295.1 Clostridia bacterium | reverse complement strand
CCGGGCATGATACCTGGTCTCTCTCGAAATAGCTGAATGGTAATCCTTTCTCAGCCCTTGATGCCCACGGAGACCGCGTTTTCCGTCAGCTGCTTTTGGAAGATGAAGAACAGGATGATGGGCGGGATCATGGAGAACACCACCGAACGCATCATGGTATCGGCGTTCACCGTCTGCTCCGTGCTGAACACGAACAGGCGCACCATCACCGTTTGCAGGCTGCCGCCCCGCAGCACCAGATAAGGAAGCAGAAAATCCGACCAGGCGGCGTTGACGGCGAAAATGGCGATCACCGTGCAGATGGGCTTGGACAGGGGCAGCACGATGCGGAAAAAGGTCTGCAGCTGGCTGCAGCCGTCGATGCGTCCGGCTTCGATGATGGAGGCGGGCAGGGATTCAAAGAACTGCACGAACAGGATCACATACATGGCGTTGGCCCCGTAGCTGAGCCACAGGGGAACGAAGGAATTGCCCAGCCCCAAGTTCTGGATGTTCATGAACAGGGGCACGATGCTGATGGTGGTGGGCATGAGCAGGGACAGAAGGATCAGCCGCTTGACGGCCTTATGTCCCTTGGGCTTCAGGATGCCTAAGCCATAGCCCAGCAGGCCGTTGAAAATCAGGGCGCAGATCACGCTGCCCGCCACGAACACGAGAGAGTTCAGGTAGTTTTTGGCGATGCCCAGCTGGTTCCAGGTGGTAAAGAAGGGCTGAGGATCGAAGGATTGGGGGAAAATGGAGGTGCTGGACACGAATTCCTTCAAATCCTTGAACCCCGCCAGCATGACCCACACAAGCGGAAATACCGCCAGCACCACCATCAGGACGCAAAGGAACAAAATTACCCCGTAGCCGATCTTCACGGAGGTGGAATGCATATCGTAATCCCGGATCACGCCGGTTCGCTGCATTTTTTTCATACTTTTCATCCGCCTTCACCCCCTTTAATCCCAATCGGATTCTTTGCGGTTGAAGTAGGAGTAAACGGCCGTCATGACCAGCAGGATCAGCGTCACGATCACCGCCACGGCGGACGCTTTTCCGTAATTCATGGAGCCGCCGAAGGCGTACTGCCACATGAGCTGCATCAGGGACAGGGAGGCGTTGTCCGGCCCGCCCTTGGTGAGTACCATGGGTTCGTACATGATCTGGAACACGGCGATGATCTGCAAAATCAGCAGCGTGCCCGCCAGCTTTTTGATAGCGGGCAAAAGGATGTGGACGATCCTTTGCCACACGGTGGCCCCGTCGATGGCGGCGGCCTCGTAAAGCTCCGGGCTGACGCTTGCCATGCCCGCCATATAGATCAGCGCCGTAGCCCCCGCGCCTTTCCAGGTGGCGATGATGATGATGATGGGAATCACCCAATCGGCGTGGGTCAGGTACGTTTGGTTGGGAACGCCGAGACGCCCCAACAAGATATTGAACACGCCGGATTTTTCGCCGGAAAAGAAGGCGGACCACAGGATGATCACCGCCAGCCCCGGCAGCATATTGGGCAGGTACACCGCCGTGCGGAAAAAGCCTTTGCCCCGGCGGGTCTCGCCGATCAGCATGGCCAGAAGCACCGGCAGCGCAAAGCCCAGCAGCAGCGACCAGAAGGTATAGGAGAAGGTGTTCGTCAGGGCCTGGAGAAAATCGTCCTTGCCGGTCACGCTGATAAAATTGTCCAGCCCGATGAAGCGCACCAGCTCCACGTTCCTGGTTTTGTACAGGCTCATCCTGACGCTTTCAAACAGGGGTTCCCAGACGAAAAAGGCCATCAGGATCAGGCCAGGCAGCATGATCAGCCAGGACGTAAAGGTTTCTTTCCTTTTCGCGCGCGATTTCCGTTTCCATTTTCTGCCCACGAAAATCCCTCCTCCGAAATGGGTGTTTGAAGAAAGCATGCCGGCAGGGCAAGCCGTGACCGGCATGCGGATTTTTTCAATGGATCAATAGTCGTTGATTTCGTCGTCCAAATATTCCTGGAAGGATTCTTCCGCCTTCCGCAGGGCCTTTTCCACGTCCGCGCCCTCCCGGGTGATCACGCGCTGGATCACGGCGGTCAGCTCCCGGTACAGCTGCTGGGCAAACACGGGCTCTTCCGATTTCAAGGTGATGGTGCCTTCGGAAAGGGAATCGAAGAAATCGGCGTACAGGCGCATATCCACATTGCAGAATTCATCCACGATGGCCTGCTTGGCGGCATTGTATGCATCATCGTTCCAGGCGCTGATAGCGGGGATCACCGGCGCGCCCCGGTCCCGCTTGGCGGCGTAGTCCGCCCGCATGCCCGCGATGATCTGCTCGTCCAGGAAGGGCAGCTTGCCGATGACTTTCAGATACGCCATCAGGGCGATCCCCTGGTCGGCGGTGATATTGGGCGCGAACATATAGCAGGTGCCGCCTGCCAGGGCGTAGCGGCCCGCGTCCCCGGCGGGGAAGGGGATCAGGGCGAAATCCTCCACGGGCAGGCCCTTGTTGGAGGTGGGCTGATCCACGGAATCGTCCGCGGCGAAATTCATGGCCGCTTCGCCGGTGCCCAGCAGCGTGTGGGCGCTGGCCCAGTCGGTGGTGGTGGCGTCCACGTTCAGGATGTCGTACTTCCATTTCAGATCCCGCATGTATTCCATGGCGGCGATGCACTGAGGCGATGTGAAATTGCACACCCAGCGGCCGTCCTCATCCTGGTATTCTAAGGCGCTTTCCCCAACGCACCCGAAGTTCCAGGCGATGTTGGTGAACAGCCATCCGCCGTAGGTTTCGCTGGCGGGGAACACAAGCCCGGCCTTGCCGGTCTTTTCCTTGATGATCTGGCCGTATTCCGCCAGCTCCTGCAAGGTCTTGGGATAGATGGGCAGCCCGTCATCGTCCACCAGCCCGGCTTCCCGGAACAGCGACAGGTTCAGATGCATGCCCAGCACGTAGCCGTCCCGGGGCAGGCCGTAAATGCGGCCGTTTTCGTCCGCCAGCATTTCCACGTAGGAGGGGCTGAATTTGTCCAGCACGCCGAACTGCTCCAAGGCGTCGGTTACGTCGCCCACCAGATGCTGGCTGATCAGCAGCTGGGGATCGGTGAAGGGAGGCTGGAAGATGCTGGGGGCCGTGCCCGCCTTGGCCATGGGCACGTAATTGCTCAGGGAATAGGAATAGTAATCGGGGATCAGCGTCACGTTGGGATACTGCTTCGCCATGGTGGCCTTATACCCCTCGAACAGATCTTTTTCCGCCTGGGCGGCAGTGTCCGGCGGCCAGTTGCCCAAGGTGAGGGTGCAGGTCAGGTTCGCGTCGATGACTTCCTCCGCCAGAACGAAGGGCACGGCGGAAAGCAGCAGGCAAAGCGTCAGGAGCAGCGATACCGTTTTTACCAGCTTGTTCATTTTCAAACCTCCTTAAAGATCATCCGTGCGCTTTCTATCCATATAGTTTAGCGCTAAACTTGTCTGCATTATAGCGCCCTTTTCCCATTTTGTCAATGCGTTTTATGAATTTATTGTGCCCCGAAAATAAAAATTTTCCGGTCATGACGCACTTCCGGGCGGAAGTCCCCATGACCGGATTTTTTTTCTCCTTCGCAGTGAGCCTTTGGAATTTACTTGATTTCATCGGGAGAGAATACGAACGTGCTGATGCTGTCCCCTTCCAGAACCACGGGCCACACCCGATCGTTCAGACGCAGGGAAAAAGACAGGGTTTCGTCGGAAGGATTCATCGCCACGGCGCAGACGGAGCCGTCGGGGTTTTGCGCGGCAGTCACTTCGATTCGATCGCCAAAGCGGCTCACGCCCACGCGCCGCGCGCCGGGCCGGATGAAGCGGCTGAAATGACCGATGTAGTCAAAGGACAGGTTTTTCCGCAGCTCCCCGGTTTTCGTATCGTACATCACCGGCGCGTCGCAGTAATTGCCCACGTGGTTGGGGCCGCCCTGCTCGTCCAGCAGCAGGTTCCAGTCCAGGAACAGGCTCAAGCCATGGTTCAGGTCGCCGATGATTTCGTGGGCGTACATCCGGGCGTTGCGCAGTTGATTGTCCGTTTTATACAGGCTGTATTCCACGCAGGCCTCGGAAAACACGATCTTCTTATCCGGGAACCGGTCGCGGATCAGCTGCAGCGCCTCAAAATGGTCGCCGCTGTACCAATGCACCGCGATTCCGGCCACCTTTTTCTCCGTTTCCGGGTCGCCTAAGATTTGGAGCGCCCGGTCAAAGGCCCGTTCCTTGTTGTGATCCCAAATCAGCAGCTGCACCTGCTCCAGGCCGTTCCGAACCAGCGCCGGGCACAGGTGATCCCGCAGGAACGCGCGCTCCTCCTCCGCGGAAAAGAGGCAGGAATCCCAGGTCTGGCTCGCCTTGGGTTCGTTCTGGGAGGAAAGAAAGGCGGGATGCGCCCCCAAACGGGCAAACTCCCGCAAATAGCGGCAGATATATTCGGCCCACCTGTCATAATGCTCCGGTTTCAGCCGCCCGCCGTGAAGCCGGGAGCCGTTGGTTTTCATCCAGGCGGGCGGCGACCAAGGGGTGAACATGAGCCGGATGGGCGCGCCCGCTTCTTTCTGGGCGTCCTTCAGGAGGGGCAGCACGTACCGGGCGGCACGGGAAACGTCGAAACGCTTTAAGTCCCCGTCCTCGGGGTCGCCGTCCGATTCGTAGGTTTCCGTGGAAAAATCGCAGCTGTCCACGGAGGTGCGGCCCCAGGTATATTGAAGGCCCTCCCCGGAAAAATAATCGCGGATCAGCTGCCGCCGCAGGTTTTCCGGCATCAGGGAATAAACGTATCCCGCGGCGTCGGTGAACGCGCCGCCAAAGCCTTCGATGCGCTGGTACAGGATTTCCGGGTACAGATTGACCAGATCCTTTTCCTGGCCGCGCCTGCTTTCCGCCGCAAAGCATTCCTTTTGGGCAAGCGCTTTTTTCCCTTGCCTGTACAGGGTGGTGAATTGTTTCATGGCCGATTCTCCTTTTTCTCCCCGTTCCGCCGGATAGCGCAGGAATGGCGCACCACGATATCCCCCGGCAGGCGGATGATCTGCCCCTGGCCCCCGCCGATCAGGCGAAAAACCTCCTTGGCCGCTTCCACGCCCAATTGCTCCATGTGGGTGCGGACGGTGGTCAGTCCCGGCGTCATATAGGAGCTGAGCAGGTGGTCGTCGCAGCCCATGATGCTGATATCCTCCGGCACGCGGATGCCGTATTCCTTCAGCGCTTCCATGCAGCCGATGGCGCTTAAATCGTTGGCGGCGAACACGGCGTCGGGCAGCTTGTTGCCTTCCTTCAAATACCGGTGCATGGAACGGTACGCCGCCGCCCGCTCGAACCGGCCGCTTAAGGTGTTTTCCGGGCGGAGCGTGACCCCCGCTTCCCGGAGCGCCGTTTCAAAGCCCGCATGGCGCTGGATGCTGTCATAGTTGTAAGGCATGCCGAAAATGTGCATCAAATCCCTGTGCCCCAGGCCCAGCAGGTATTCCGCCGCCATCCGCCCGCAGGCGAAGGATTCGTAGATCACGCTGGAAATGCTGCCCGCCGCCACCTCCTGGTCCATGAACACGGTGGGCAGGCCGGATTTGAGCAGCTGCTTTTTTTCGTCCTCGCTGAGCATGCCGAACAGGATGATGGCCCCGTCGATGCTCTGGCTTTGCAGGGTGGATAAAAGCGGTTTATCCTCATCCACGATAAAAACGTGCAGGGCGTACCCGTATTTTTGGCACAGGTAGTGAATGGAATCCGCCATATCGCCGTAATAGCTGCCCGTCATGGAGGTGACGAACAGCCCCACGGTGTGGGACTGGGCGGCGCGAAGCTGCCTGCCGCTGGCGTTGGGGATGTAGTTGAGCCGCCGGGCCACTTCCAGTACGTGTTCCCGGGTTTTGGGCTGCACCACATCGGACCCGTTCAGCGCGTTGGAAACGGTGGCGATGGATACCCCCGCTTCCCGGGCCACGTCTTTGATCGTGATCTTGCTCATGCCTTTGTTCCGCCTTTCCTGCCGGGAGATGGCATTATGTGTCCGTTTCCGTGATCAGGGCTTCGATATCCACCGTGCCGCGAAGGGCTTTCAGGCGCAGCACGCAGGCGTCCCCGTTGTTTAAATGCATGCTGGAAAGAATCTGCCGGTGTTTCGTCTGGCTCAGGTCGAAGACGCCCAATACCTGCCCGTCCTGACAGATTTCCAGGGCGGCGGGTTCCGGGGCGTAGCAGGCCACCTCCAGCTTGGACAGCACCGTCACGTCGTACAGGGAATAGCAGGCGTATTCCCCCGCCCGGAGCCGAAGCACATAGCGCGCCCATTCCCCGTCGAAGGGGAAGCGCTTTTCCCGGTCGGGATACCGGCAATGCAGCAGCATGCCGGTGTTCTGCCGGTAAGCCACGGCGGAGGGCGCGTTTTCCTTATGCCAGTAGGAGGCCCCGAAGCCCGGCAGCTCGTCGAAATCCGTGCCCGCGATGACGCATCCCGGCAGGCGGAACACGTTGGCCGCTAAATTTTCGTTGATGAGGCAGTTCTGCACCTGCATGTTTTTCAGGTACTCGTCCAAAATCTTCTGCGCTTTTTCGTAGCCGGGATGCACGCCGCTGCGGGCGTAATCCAGAATCAGCTGCCATTCCATGGGCGGGATCACCGAGCAGGGGGAATTGGCGCAGTTCATCTTTTTCCAGGGCCACATGTTCACGCCGATGTCCAGGCTGGCCGCCAGGGGCATCATGGCGGAGAACCATTCCATGGTGTTTTCGCCCGTTTCGCCTAACCACAGGGGCACGTTCAGCTTTTCGGACAGGTCCAGCCAGGGCCGGAAGGCCGTGATGTCCGGCGCGCAGCCGTAGCGGTGGAAATGGATCACCATTTTCGGGTCGTACACGTGGGTGAAGATCGCCGTTTCCGTGGCCCAGTGGTGGCCCTCCAAGGTGACGATGTGCTTTTCGTCAATGGCCCGGATGCGGGCGATGCACTTTTCGTAAAATTCCATAAGCCTTGGCACATACTGCTCCAGATCGGCGTCCCCCGGGAAGCGCACGGGGCGCACAGGCTCGTTGAGCAGATCGTAGCCGCCCACGATCCATTTGTCCTTGTACCGCCGGGCGATTTCCTCCCACAGGCACAGGCCCTTTTCAAACTGGTCGCCGTCCATGAGCAGGCGGCACACGTCGTCCACCGAATCGTCGATATTGGCGCCGGTCTGGCCGCCGGGCGCGCCGTGGAGATCAATGAAGGCGTACAGCTTATACTGTTCGCACCAGGAAAGCACCTGATCCAGGCACTGAAAGCCTTCCTCCACGAAGCTGATCCCCGGCCCTTCCTTCAGAAACAGCCGGGCGTTGATGGGAATGCGCACGGAATTGTAGCCCATGTCCGCCATGAGCTGGATATCGCTTTCCGAGATATAGCTGGCCCGGAAGCGCTTCCAGAATTTTTCCGCGTAGCTTTTGCCCGCCAGCTCCTCGATCACGCTTTCGATGCGGCGGGGCCGGTCGAAGCGGGGAAGATTGTGGGCCAGCCACATATAGCCCTCGCACAGCAGCCAGTTGCCAAGGCCCCAGCCCATGAGCAGGATCTCTTCCCCCGCGGCGTTTACGATCCTGCGGCCGTCCGTATCCAAAAAGCCGTTGACTCGGCTGCGGCTCACATTCTTTTTCATGTCCTACCCCCGATGAAGCTCCTGCCGGAGGGCATGCCCTCCGGCAGGAAGCATTACAGGATATTATAGCACGCTTTGTTTCTTATTGGTAGCCGTATTCTTCGCAGTAAGCCAGCCACTGCTCGGTGAACCCGTCGCGGCAGGCCTGCAGGCCGGCGTCGGTCACCTTCTGGCGGAATTCGGCCACAGCGGCGTCCACGTCGTCCACCAGACCGGCCTGGATGGGGGCCAGATACTGCCGCATCACGTTGGAAACAGCGGTGCGCTCGAATTCGTAATCGGTGTAATCCTCGGTGAAGCCGCCGTAGATGTTCACGTTGGGGAACTTGGTCTGCTGGGCGATCTCGTTGTAATAATCGAACATCGCCTGCAGGGCCACGTCGGATTCCTGGGGCAGCTTATAATCGTTGACGCGCAGGTTCCAGGTGTTGAAGTTTTCATATTTGAAATCTTCGTTCAGGTTCTGGTACACGCCGTCCACCACGTCGTAGTGTACGCCCTTGATGCCGTACTGCACCAGATCGTTCATTTCTTCGTCGGTCATGAGGAAGTTCAGCACCATGGCGCAGCGTTCGGGATACTTGGTGCCGCGCACGATGGCGGTGCCGTTCTGGGTGGCGTGGCCGGGGAAGAGGACGCCGGTCACTTCGCCGTAGGTGATGTAGGCGCTTTCCCAATCGGGATGTTCCTTGGCGAAGGTGGTGGCGGAGGAAATCTGCTTGTTGGGGTTCATACCGGCCACTTCGGCGATGCACAGGCCGTTGTTGTAGGCTTCGCTGTCGTTGGTATCGGAAAGCGCGCTCTTGGACCAGAAGCCTAAGTCGGCCCACTTCTTCAGCAGCTTCATGTCTTCCACGAAATCATCGGAGAACCAGTAATCGTACACCTGATCGGGGGTATCGTAATTGGAGGTCAGGCCGTAGGGGAAGCCGTTGGCGTTGGTCCAGGCGTACTTGATATTCAGCACGTTGGCCGCGTCAAAGGCCACGCTCAGGGAGCTGGCGCTTTCGCTGGTGGTGCAGCGCAGGATGGCCTGATCGGGTTCGTTGGCTTTCACGCCGGAGAAATAGGCTTCCATGTTTTCCAGGCTGTTGGGATAGGGCAGATCGTACTTGGCGCGCAGGTCCTCGCGGTACTTGATGCCCAGGGGCACGTATTCGGGCCACAGGGCGGGCACGGCGTACAGCTCGCCTTCCACCCGGCACATGTTCAGCATGTCTTCACCGGCCAGGGCGCGCAGCTCGGGGGCGTATTCGTCCAGCAGGCCGTCCAGCTCTAAGAAAGCGCCTGCGCGGGCCAGCAGGCCGTAGTTCAGCCAGTTGGCGATGTAGATCAGGTCCGCGCCGCCGCTGGTCAGCTCGGTGTTGTATTTCAGGCTGAAATCTGTCCAGGTGGAGAACTGGAAGTCGATGGTGGCGTTGAATTTTTCTTTCAGCACGGCGTTGATGGCGTCTTCCACCGCCTGCTCGTCCTTGGGCGCGTCGCCCATCACGTAGAAAACCAGGTTGGCTTCCTGGCTCATGTCGTCCGCGGCAAAGGCGGGAACCATGGTCAGGCACAGGATCAGCGCCAACAGGGCGCTCAGCAGGGTTTTCAGGGTCTTCATGGGAATCCTCCTTTTTTAATGGTAGTTTGTATATTTTGAAGGCAAGGCTGCCCTCAGAATCTCAGGAGAAAGTGAAAAGTGGAAATTTATTATGATGGTGCAATTGTTACCTGATTGGAACATTTTTCATTTTCACTTTTCACTCTCCACTTTTCACTTTTCGCGTTAGAGTGTTCTTTAGGGATTGATTGGATGCTCATCCTTTCACCGCCCCGATGGTGATGCCGCTGACGAAGTACCTTTGCACGAAGGGATAGAACAGCAGCACCGGGCCGGTGGCCACCACGGCCATGGCCAGCTTCACCGTCTGGGTGGGGAGGTCTGCGGTGTTCAGGCTCACGTTCTGGGCCATCTGGCGCATGGCCATGGTGGAGTTCACCATGTCGTAGAGGTAGAATTGCAGGGACCAGGTTTCGCTGGAGGTGGAGAACATGGAAGCGCGGTACCAGTCGTTCCAGTAGCCCAGCGCCTGGAACAGGCCCACGGTGGCCAGGCCCGGCCCCAGCACCGGCAGCACGATCTTCCAGAAGATGGTCCAGTGGCCCGCGCCGTCGATCTTGGCCGATTCCACCACCGCGTCCGGCACCGAGCCGGTAATGAACGTGCGCATCAGGATCACCAGGAAGGGCGACATGAGCGCCGGGAACCAAATGGCCAGGGTGCTGCCCCGCAGGTTCAGCACATTGGCGTACATCATGTACCAGGGGATCATGCCGCCGCCGAAGATGGTGGTGAAATAGATCAGGAAGGACACAGTGTTGCGGTATTTGAAATCCTTCCGGGAAATGACGTAAGCGGTCAGGGTGATCACCAGCAGGCCCAGGGCGGTGCCCATGAAGGTGTAGTAGAAATTCATTTTATAGGCCTGGATGATGCCCTCGGGAGAGCGGAAAATGGTACGGTAGGCTTCGACGGTCGTGTTCCGGGGGAACAGGCTGAAGCCTTCCTTGAGGATGGTATAGTTATCCGTCAGCGAGCCGGAGATGATCACGATAAAGGGCAGCACGCAGACGATGGAAAGCAGGGTGAGCAGCACGCCCTTCACGATGTGGAACGGGATGGTGGAACGATCCTTGATTTTCATGCGATCCTCTCCTTTCCGCTCAGAACAGCGCGTATTCCGGATTTTTGTGCTTGATGCACACGTTGGTGACCATAATCACGATGAAGCCGAACAGGGATTGGAACAGGCCCGCCGCCGTGCCAAGGCCCATGCTCAGGGGCTGGGTGGTGGTGATGCGGTACACGTAAGTATCAAAGATGTCGGTGGCGTTGAACAGGGTGCCGTTGTTGCCCACCAGCTGATAGAACAGCTCGAACTGGCCCTTCATGATGCCGCCCAAGGCGTACAGCAGCAGGATAATGAACGTGGGCTTCAAAAGCGGAATGGTGATATACCGAATCTGCTGGTAGATGTTCGCGCCGTCGATCTGCGCGGCTTCATAGTATTCCGTGCTGATGCCGGTGATGGTGGCCAGATACACCACCATGCCGTAGCCGACGTTCTTCCACAGGTAGAACGCGGTGATCAGCCAGGGCCAATAGCCGGGCGTGTTGTAAAAGTCGATGCGCTGCATGCCCAGGGAGGTGACGAAGTTGTTCACCAGGCCCACCTCGTATTCAAACATGTTGAACACCAGCACCCGCAAAATCACGTAGGAAACGAAGTAGGGCATGAAGATCATGGTCTGGGAAATTTTGCGCAGCCGCTTGTTGGTCACGTGGCTGATGAGGATGGCGAAGAAAATTTGCAGCACGTTGCCCACCACGATGAACACGATGTTATAGAGGATCGTGTTCTGGGTCAGGTGCAGGATTTCCGACCGAACCAGGAACTCAAAATTCTTGAACCCCACGAAGGGGCTGGCAAACAGATGATCCCGGAAATTGAACTGGGTGAAGGCGAAATACACGCCGGCCATGGGCAGGTAGTTGTTGATGAGGAAGAAAACAAAACAGGGAACCAGAAAAAGGAAAAGCACCCAGTTGCGTCGAAACTCTTCCACGAAGCCGTGTTCCCGGCAGATGATCCGTTCCGCCTTTTCCAGGCGCTTGCTGATCCCGTACCCGACCAGGCTGACCGCCAGCGTAAGGATCGGCGCGATCCCGGGCATGAAGCCCCGCAAACCGTAATGCCCGTTGGCGAACAGGATCAGACCCATGGTTCCGGCCGCGGAAAGGAAGGAGAGCAGCATGCCTTTCTGGAAAAACGAATACGCGCGGAGCATGCCCTTCCCTTCCGGCACCCTGCGGCGGCGGAAATACGTGAAAACGGAAAGCAGGCAAAGGACGATTGCCGCGGCGGAAACGATGAGCAGCAGGAAGGCCCAGAAACCCAATACGCCCTGTTTGCTCGTTTCCACGAAGGAAAGAAACGTCAGCACCGAATGGTCGGGCGTCAGCTTTTTGATCACCGAAGCCTTCAAGCCCATCGCGCCGTACAGCGCGTCCTGATCCGCTACCTGAAACCAGGGAAAAACGGGAACGTACAGCGTCAGGATCAGCGCGGCGCACAGCCCCAGCGCGATCAGCTTCCTGCCGTCGGCGTTCGGCCGCGTTCGCCGCGTCATGGCGATGGGTGCAGTCACAGGGAATCCCCTCCTGATAAAAATCTTTAAAAACGTTCTTTCAAAAAATTAAAACGTTTTAATTTCAAAAAGAATATAGCACAGCTCCCTCTTTCTGTCAATAGGTAAAATTAAATTATTTTCAAGAAAAAAACGTTTCAATTAACAGCACGAACGGAGGGGGAAAAAATGAATGCGCTGCCGCTTCCCGGCGCTTCGCTGAAATCACCGAGCAGGGGAAGAACGCCGTGGACAGAAAAAAATAAACGCAAAAAGAGGAATCAGAGAATGAAATACGCGTATCTGCTCAGTTGTCCCGGTTTTTTCCGATTTGTGCGGTTTTCGGATGTAGGGGCGGATCATCCGCCCCTACGGTCTTATATCCAAACATTATGCCCAAGGGCATATTTTTGCGAAGGCCGGGCCGGAAGGCTCCGGGCGGCCCCTTCATACTTCCAGGGGGGGTTGTCGATAATTTGAAGGCCCCGGCGGGGTTTGGTCTGCCGGGGCCTTCGACGTATCCCGGATTGACGGTTTGAACTGCGGGGCCATGAAACCCGCAGGTTTTTTTATTTGCGCTGGGCGGGTGGATGAAGCGCCCAATGTGTGGATCTCCTAATGTTGCATTCAAGTACACGGCTACTGCGGGCGATTGGTATGATTGCGGGGATTGCGGATGGTTTTTCTATATCGAATCCAGCAGCGGCGCGGGGAGCGATTACATCAGCGTTCCTTTCAGCGGCGAGGGAGAAGGCGAAATCAAGTTCGTTTCCACCCGCAGGTGCGTGGTAACGCTGAACGGCGTGAAGGAATATTTCAGCTTCCGGGTTGAGGACGGCAAGCTGATCCTGACCAACGCCGAGGGCGTGGAAACCGAAGTGACCGTGGGCGAGGACGGCAAGGGCGCCCTGGAAATCACCCTGGGCAACGGCGAAACCTTCACCGCTTCCTTCCCTGCCACCACGCTGAGCGGCATCGTCAATAACGGCGTGTTCCCCATCCAGAAGAACCTGGACAATTGATCCACCCTTGACGCGCCCGCCTCGCCGGGCCGGATAAAACAATTCCCCCGTGCGAAAAATCGCATGGGGGAGCTGCATTTTTGGAGGTACTTAAAAGACGGCTTTCCGTACGCGGGTCAAACGATCACGTCGGCCTGCTCCACGGGCAGGGCCTTGCGCAGGTCTGTCAGGGAGCATTCCACCTGACAGCCGATTTTGCCCGCGCTGAACATGATGGTGTCAAAATCCGCCGCCGTTTCGTGGATCACGGTGCGGAACTGCTTTTTCATGCCGATGGGGGAGCAGCCGCCGTGAACGTAGCCGGTGAGGGGCAAAAGCTCCTTGCTTTTCAGCATTTCCAGGGCCTTTTCACCCACCGAAGCGGCGGCTTTTTTCAAATCCAGCTCCTCCGCCACGGGGATCATGAACACGTAATGATTGCGGCTTTTGCCCACCGTTACCAGAGTTTTGAAGGCGCGGCGGGGGTCTTCGCCCAAAACGGCGGCCACGTCCACCCCGCTGATGGCCCCCGTGTCGCCGTAAAAATGCTCCCGATAGGGGATTTTCAGGCGCTCTAAGGTGCGCATCACATTCGTCTTATCTTGTTTTGACATGATGGTCCTCGCGATACAAAAAGTGAAAAGTGGAAAGTGAAAAGTGGAATGATATTTTGCGGCCAACGCTGATTGACTCCGGACATATTGACCGCTATATAAATCTTCACTTTTCACTTTTCAATTTCCACTTTCCAACTCATGCAAAAATGAATTGAACGATAGCCAATCAAACGTCACCCGATATTCGGCAGGCTGGCGGCGGCCACGCTCTGACCCACGCGGCGGCTGGCCTCGTCGGGAATGTGCAGCTTCATGCGCTGGGCCAGCTCGGGGAATTCAGCGTCCAGCACCTCCTGGGCCTTTTTCAGCAGGATGGGGCCGCCCTCGCCGGAGGTGACCCGGCCCATGATCAGCACGTGGTCGATGGTGTAGAAGCGGCAGTACCAGGCCAGGGTGTAGCCGAAATACACGCCGATGGATTCATAGATTTTGGCGGCTTCGGGGTTGCCCGCGGCCATTTCCTTCTGTACGACCTTCAATTTTTCGGCGGGGGAGAGCTTCTCGTCCAGGGCGATGCCCGCGGCGGGGGCCAGCTTGATGACGCCGTCCTGGCTGAAATACTTGACGCCGCAGCCCCAATCGCCGCTCCACTCGTCCACCATGGCGTCCCGGTTGAAGTCCACGGGGGCGAAGGCCAGCTCGTTCAGCCAGCCGGTGATGTTCATATCCTTGTCCACGTAGCCGCCCGCTTCGCTGGTGCCCATGGCGATGCCCAGCACGTTGCCCACGCCCAATTCCATGGCCCCGGCCAGGGCGGTCACGTCGCCGTCGTTGGCGACCTCCAGCGGCGCGCCGATTTCCCTGGCCACGTCGATGTACATGGTCTTGGCCCGCTTCTGGAAGTCCTCTTTGCTCAGCTTCAGGAACAGGGAGGCCACCATCACTTTGTTGTCGATGTACACGCCCGCGCTGGAAACGCCGATGGCGTCCACCCGGGGCATATGGCTGGCGGCGGCTTTCATGGCGGACAGGATGCCATCGTAGTGGTATTGGGGATCGGAAGTGGTCTTGGGGAACCACACCACTTCCTCGGAGTACACCGCTTCCCCGTCGATCACGGCGGACACTTTGCGGTCGCTGCCGCCCGCGTCGAAACCGATGCGGCAGCCCTCCAAATGGCGGCCCACGCTGCCAGCGGAGGAACGGGTCACCAGTACGTCTTCCATTTTTTCGGCCTGGGCCACTTCAAAGGGGCGCTCGTACACGGTGGCCATGAAATCCGCGTCGAAGGCGCGTTCGCCCCCCGCCTGGTAAGCGGCGAGCAGGTGTTCATACACTTCTTTGGAGCCAAAGGTGACGATGCGGTAGCCGCCCCTGGCCCACAGCAGGGTTTTGATGATCCGATCCAGCAGGGGCACGGTGCGGGCGTCCTGGCCGTCCGGGAAAATGTTCATTTGATAATGATCGCAGTAGCCCTGATTGCGCACGATCAGCACGCCGAAGGGCACGCCCTTGCCACTGGCGGCCACGTCCTTTTCATAGGCGCGGGCTTCCACTTCCAAAGGGCGAAAGTCGGGGTCCAGGGGAGCGGGAACTTGGAGCAGCATTTTCATGGCCTCCTTTTTAACGATAGTGGAAATTGAAAAGT
>JAFSNT010000240.1 GCA_017443295.1 Clostridia bacterium | reverse complement strand
TCAACGCATCAAGTAATTTCCGCAGGAGAGGGTGCAGGGGATCATCCCCTGCCGCGGGGTTCGGGGCCGCGGAGGCCCCGGGGGTACTCTCTCCCCGACAAATCCCCATTTGTAAATCGTAATGGTGTGATGCTATGATTCTATTTGTCTGTACGGGCAACACCTGCCGCAGCCCCATGGCTTGCGCCCTGGCCCGGGCCGCCGGGGTGGACGCCCAATCCGCCGGGCTGCACGCCTTTTCCGGCGCGCCCGCGTCGCCCAAGGCCATTCGCGCCGCAAAGCTGTACGGGGCCGATCTCACCGGCCATAAGGCGCGCATGCTGGATGAAAGCATGCTCCGGGACGCGGAAGAAGTGTGGGTCATGACCGAAGCCCACGAAGCCGCCCTCAACATGATGTTCCCCCAATATTCCCGCAAGATCAGCGTCCTCTGGCCCCCCATCCCCGACCCCTACGGCGGCGACGACAGGGCCTATGAAAAGTGCGCCAAAAGCTTGATGGATGCCATGCAAAGGGCGGGAATACTGCCGAAAGACAGAGTTGAGAGTTAAGAGTTGAGAGTTGAGATTTATATGGCCGGAATATCCAGAATCTGCAATGTGCGGACCGCAATATCTCAACTCTCAACTCTCCGCTCTCAACTCGCCTTATCAAAAAGGACTGCCGCAACCGCAACAGCCCTTTTCATGATATGCTTGTTTTAGTCCTCCCTGGCTTCCTGTTCCGCCTGAATTTCGGGGAAAGCGGAATACATGGGTTCCAGGTCGGGCTGTTTTTTGGTGATCTTGCGGTCGGAGTAGTTCTTGGTGATCTTGACCACCAGGCCGCTTAAGCACACCACGCCGATGAGGTTGGGGATGGCCATGAGGCCGTTGAAGGTGTCGGAGAGGTCGATGGCCAGGGATACGTCGATGATGGCGCCCACGGCGACCATGGCGATGAAGGCGATCTTATAGGCCAGGGTGGATTTGGTGCCGAAGAGGTATTCCCAGGCCTTGGTGCCGTAGTAGCTCCAGCCGAGGATGGTGGTGAAGGCGAACAGGCATACGGCCACGGACAGGAACGCGCCGCCGAAGGTGCCGAAGGTCTTGGTAAAGGCTTCCGTCGCCAGGCCTAACTTGGTCGCGCCGGAGAGGGACGCGCCGGTTTCCATGTCCACCACGCCGGAGGTGAGGATCACCAGGGCGGTGCAGGTACACACGATGATGGTATCGGCGAACACTTCAAAGATGCCCCACAGGCCCTGCACCACCGGCTCCTTCACGTTGGAGGCGGAGTGGACCATCACGGAGGAGCCGAGGCCCGCTTCGTTGGAGAACACGCCGCGCTTGAAGCCCCAGGTCATGGCCTGGGCGATGATCGCGCCGCCCACGCCGCCGGCGGCGGACTTGAAGTTGAACGCGCCCGCGAAGATCGCGCCGAACGCGGCGGGCACCTTGGCGATGTTGATGATGATGATGACCAGGGAGCCGATGACGAAGAAGACGGCCATGAAGGGCACGATGCGCTCGTTGGTGGTGGCAATGCGCTTAAGGCCGCCTAAGATCACCAGGGAAGCCAGCACGATGATCACCAGGGCGGTGAACAGGTTCACGGTGGTGGGTTCCACGGGGATCAGGGTGTTGATGCTCTCGGTGATGGAAACCACCTGGCCCATGTTGCCGATGCCGAAGGAGGCGATGACGGCGAAGAAGGAGAACAGGGTGGCCAGCACCGTGCCGACGGCCTTGCCGTACTTCATCTTGCCCACGCCGTCCTTGAGGTAATACATGGCGCCGCCGCTCCACTCGCCTTTTTCGTTCCGGCGGCGGAAGAAGATGCCCAGCACGTTTTCGGAATAGTTGGTCATCATGCCCACGATGGCGGCGATCCACATCCAGAACACAGCGCCGGGGCCGCCCATGGTGATGGCGTAGGCCACGCCCGCGATGTTGCCCGTGCCGATGGTGGCGGACAGGGCGGTGCACAGGGACTGGAACTGGGAAATGGAATGTTTGTCCTTGCTTTGGGTGATGCTCTTGTTGCTGAACAGGCCGCCGATGGTGTTTTTCCACATGTGGCCGAAACGCCGGAACTGGAAGAATTTCGTCAGTACCGTCATCAGCACGCCGGTGCCGATGAGCAGAACCAGGGCGGGTACGCCCCATACGATGCCGTTTACCGCGTCGTTGACCGATGCGATGTTCTGGGTGATGCTGTCCATGATGCACGATCCTTTCCAAATGAGAATAAAAAGAAGAGCCCGCCGAAGCAAAGCTCCCTCAAACCAATGCGACAAAACGATTTCGATCCAAAACGGAAAGGATCGTCGCCTCTGTCCTTTTGCCTGAGAGATTAGCCCTTTTCGGGCTTTGCACCTTCGGCCCCCGGTCTTTCTCCGGGCTTCTCCAGAGTGCCATCCGCATACAGTCCCGCCGCCCTTGGCAGCGCCTGAGAGTGTTGCTCCTTCGGCTATCCTTGCGGATATTTCCTGCATGCTTCCCATGACAGAGTGTATTTTACTATACAGAAAAACACCGGTCAAGAGGGAAAGCCCCTCGACCGATGTTTTTTCCCTGTATTGCGCCGATTGTGACGCGAATGATACCGCGATCAGAAAGCATGCTTCAGGGAAAACTTGGTTTTCCCGTCGGCGGTCGAGCTGTCCAACTCCATCATATCTTCCTGGCTGAGCATCAGCCCCGTTGGGTTTCTGCCGATCAGGATATACTGATTTTTCCCATCCGTGGCAATATACCAGCGCATGGCGTCGTCCAGAAGAATGTCGGCATTGTCGATAATAAACAGTTTTTCTTTTGAGCGCTTGATGGAGGTCTTATATCCCTTTTTCTGGTCAAGATAATTGAAGCACAGGATGGACTTGTTTTCCGCCGCCATTTCCTGAAGGAAGGAATAAACGGCGGATTTCCCTGTGCCCGAATCCCCGATGATAAAGGTGACGTTGTTTTCGATGGCAAAATCGACTTCAAACGACGTATGATTCGTTTGAATCCGGTCAAACAGGATCGGTTTCATTTTCATTCGCCCACCACGCCTTCAATTCCTCGTAGGAGTCGATCTCACGAACGCCCTTTTTGCCGCCGATCTTCACTTTCTCCATTTCAAACGAAATGAGCGGATAATCGCAGTATACGTTTCCGCACGGCAAAGCGTAAATCACATCCAGCGCGTTGTCGCCGCATTCCCGGATATCAAACACCTTGTCCTGATTGTACAGCACGTTCAGGGCCGTTTTGCATCCGGTGGAAAGCTTATCAATGTTTAACGCCATACCGTCGAACCTTGAACGGATTTGGAACGGACTGAGCAGCTCGGAATGGTCGATCCTTCGGATGATTTCCGCCGCCCTGCCGTCAAGACGCAGCGCGGTGCTTTTGTTAAAGAACAGATCGTTCAGAGCAACCAGCTCCAAACTTTTGGGCACCGTCCCTTTTTTATAGACCGTGATCATTTACAAGCCCGCCCCTTCAAAAGCTTCTTTCAGCACAGAACGCTCCACCAATAGCTTTGCCTTTTCATCCGCGCTTATTCTATGGGCGTCAAGTCCGCAGTGATTGTCGCTTTGGCGGCCGTCCCGTTCACAGCAGGAAAGGATAAAGCAATCGCCCAGGCGGGTCTTGCCCGTTTCAAAACCCGTGTTCCGCGTGATTTCAAACAGCAGCTTTGCCGCGATTTGTTCAGAATTCTTGCTTTCGTACGCGTCAAACGCTTCCCTGAACGCCTGTAAATCAGCGCCGTTTCCACCGGACGAAAAAAGCCTGATAAACAGCCTTCTGGCGTTCAGCAGCGCCTGCCTTTTATCCCGCAGAGGATCTCCCGGCGCAAATATCCACTGTTCCAGCAATTCAAAGGATAAAAGCGCGTATTCAAAGGAGTGCAGACGGATGGCGCGGACATTGCTCTTTCCCGCGATACAGGCGTTGAGGCGTTTTGTTTCTCTGAGTACGTCGGGATTATCCAGCGCCGCGTCCATGATCAGATAGTATTCATTTCCGTCGGCTGTGATTTTTTCCGCGGCTTTTCTCAATCTTGTGTTGCTGCCTTTGGTTTCCACGGTAAAATCCGGGAAAAGAACGCCGAAAACCGCGTGCCAGAACTGATAGCCCGATTTGCTGTCCTCACACCATAAGAACTTACGCATTTTTCCGATAAATGATCTCTTCCCGCTTGGGGCCGTTGGAGAGCATGGTGAGGGGGCATTCGATTTCCTTTTCGATGAATTCCACGTACTGGCGGCATTTTTCAGGCAGGTCGGCATAATTGGTCAGGCCCCGGATATCCTGCTTCCAGCCGGGCAGGGTGACATAGACGGGCTTGGCTTTGTCCAGAAGCGGCGTCACGGGGAAATCCCGCACTTCTTTGCCGTCGATCTCGTAGGCCACGCACACCTTGATTTCGTCCAGGTAGCCCAGCACGTCCAAATTGGTCATCACGCAGTCCGTGGCCCCCTGCACCATGCAGCCGTAGCGGGTAGCCACCGCGTCGAACCAGCCCACGCGCCGGGGACGGCCCGTTTTCGCGCCGTACTCGCCCGCGTCGCCGCCGCGCTTGCGCAGCTCTTCCGCCTCGTCCCCGAACAGCTCGGTGGTGAAGGGGCCTGCGCCCACGCAGGAGGAATAGGCCTTGGTCACGGCGATGACCTGTTCAAAGGCGGTCACCGGCAGGCCCGCGCCTACCGCGCCGAAGCCCGCCAGAGGCGAGGAGGAGGTGGTGAAGGGGAAAATGCCGTGGTCCGGGTCCCGCAGAGTGCCCAGCTGGCCTTCCAGCAGGATGCGCTTGCCCTCCTTCACGGCCTTGTGCAGGTACTGGGCCACGTCGCCCACCATGGGCTCGATCTGTTTGGCCAAAGCGTAATACTTTTCGGTCAAAGCGTCCACGTCCAGCAGGGGCTTGTGGTACAGGCTGTCCAGCATGGCGTTTTTCAGCTTCGCCGCGTTGGTCAGCCGCTGGCGCAAAATCTCCTTGTCCAGCATCTGGCACACCTGCACGCCGATCTTCATGTACTTGTCCCCGTAGAAGGGGGCGATGCCGCTCTTGGTGCTGCCGAAGGAGGCCTTGCCAAGCCGTTCTTCCTCGTAGCAGTCGAAGGCCACGTGGTATTCCATCAGCACCTGCGCCCGGTCGGAGATCAGCAGCTTGGGCGCGGGCACGCCGCGATCCGTCAGCGTTTTGATTTCCGCAAGCAGCGCCTCGATGTCCAGCGCCACGCCGGGGCCGATCACGTTCAGCACGTGGCTGTGGCACGCCCCGGAGGGCAGCAGATGCAGGGCGAACTTGCCAAAGTTGTTGATGATGGTGTGGCCCGCGTTGGCCCCGCCCTGAAACCGGATCACGATGTCGCTGTTCTCCGCCAGCATATCGGTGATTTTGCCTTTTCCTTCGTCGCCCCAATTGGCGCCCACGATTGCCCGTACCATAAACTCACCTCATAAAAGTATTTCCGGAGGATAAAGAATCTGCTATAAGGGTTATATTGCCATTTCGTCGTATGCGAAGCTGTCGGCATACATGGTTTCCGGGGCGATGTCGATTTCCCCGTCCATCCATGTGACCACGCCGTGGTCTACCTGAACCGCCCGGAACACGTTCTCATCCCGCAAGGGCTGAAACGCTGGAAAGGAAAGCAACGGGGTCACGTCGTACAGCCGCTTTTCGCCGGGAGAAAACGTAACAAGCAGCATCCCATCCGCCAAAGGCTTTACGGCAAGCACCCTTTTGTCCGTACCGGCGGTTCCGGCGTATGCGATTCCGTTGATGATTTCCATTATACCACTTCCACGATTCTACGAACGGCTTCCCTGGTCTTTTCCAGCGTATTGAACGCGGTCAACCGGAAGTACCCCGCGCCGCTGGGGCCGAAGCCCTCGCCGGGAGTGCCCACCACGTGGGCCTTATCCAGCAGCAGGTCGAAGAAATCCCAGCCGGAAAGCGTGCCGGGGGTTTTGAGCCAGATATAGGGGGCATGCTCGCCGCCGAACACTTGCATGCCCGCGCTGGCGAGGCCCTCCCGGATCACCTTGGCGTTTTCCCGGTAGTAGGCGATGTTTTCCATGATCTGCTTTTGGCCCGCCTCGGTGTACACGGCGGCGGCGGCCTTCTGGGTCACGTAGGACACGCCGTTGAACTTGGTGGCCTGGCGGCGGCCCCAGACGCGGTTCAGGGAAACGCCGTCGAACACCAATTCCTTGGGCACCACGGTGTAGGCGCAGCGGGTGCCGGTAAAGCCCGCGGTTTTGGAGAAGGAGCAGCACTCCATGGCGCACTGCTTCGCGCCGGGAATTTCATAAATGCTCCGGGGGATGTCCGGGCCGCTGATAAACGCTTTGTAGGCCGCGTCGTACACGATCAGGGCGTTATGGGCGAGCGCCCAGTCCACGAACACCTTTAACTGTTCCTTGGTCAGCACCGTGCCGGTGGGGTTGTTGGGATAGCACAGGTACACCACGTCCACGCCGTCCTCGGGCAGCGGGGGCACGAAGCCGTTTTCCGCCGTGCAGGGCAGATAATTGAGGTTCGTCCACTGGCCGTTTTCATAAGCGCCCAAGCGGCCAGCCATGGCGTTAGAATCCACGTACACGGGATAGACCGGGTCGGTCACGGCGATTTTGGCGTCCGGGCCGAACAGCTCCTGCAAATTGCCCACGTCGGACTTGGCCCCATCAGAGACAAAAACTTCATCCCGGCCCATTTCGATGCCCCGGCTGGTGTAATCCCCGGCAATGATGGCGTCGATGAGCCAGTCGTAGCCGAAATCGGGGCCGTAGCCGTGGAAGCCGGACAGGGTGCCCATTTCATCGGCGGCGGCTTTCATGGCGTCCACCACAGCGGGCACAAGGGGCAGGGTCACGTCGCCGATGCCGAGGCGCAAAATATCGGCGTCGGGATGGGCGGCGGAATATTCCTTCACGCGCTTGGCGATCTCGGCAAATAAGTAACCGGCGGGCAGCGCGGCAAGGTTCTGATTGATTTTCATGGGCAGCCTCCCTCATATTTTTTGGAAAGCCGAAACCCATGGTTTTCCGGTTTCGGACAGACCGGATTCAGTATAACCCATGATCCGCCGAAAAGTCATCCGCTTTACGGTTCTTTTTTGGTATTGTTTTTTCTCCGCCTTTTTGCCCATCCGTAATCTGTATAATAAGGAATAATATGTTTCCCTTATGGCTTTCTCGGAAGGGGGGTCTGGGGGGGAAACCGCTCTTT
>JAFSNT010000239.1 GCA_017443295.1 Clostridia bacterium | reverse complement strand
TTTTCCCGCCCGGATGCTTCTGAGCAGGCCGAACAGGGAAAAGGCGACCTTCACGCCGCTGTTGACCAGAAACCAGGTCTCGGCGGGCATCAGGTTCAGCGCTTCCGGGAACATATACCAGGCGTCCGCCGCCAGCGGCAGCAGCATCAGCACGGCGGAAATCCACTTGGGCTTGGCCGTGTAGCGCAGCACATGCACGATCACCGCCAATACCGTACACAGGTACAGGCAGGCGGGAACGATTTGGGCCTCCAAATACCTGAACTGCTGTTCCGTGCCCTGCAGCCGGGTCAGCGCCACCCTGCCGGCGAAAATCGCGATGGCCAAAAGCATCAGGATGTGGCAGCCGACGCGCTGTCCCCTTTTTTCATGCACCAGCCTTGGGCTGATGGTTTTCCTCTCCCGGGGCTGGACGGGCGTTTCCCGCTCTTTCTCTTTGCCCGGGTGTTCCTGCGCAAACTCGAGCAGCCGCTGCCGCTGCTGCTCGGGCGTTCCTTCCCCTAAATCCTCCGTGGCCGGGGCCTGGGGAGCCTCTTCGCCCGCGTTCTCGCCGGGAAGATCGGAAAAATAGTCCTGGGCCAGGGCTTTCGCCACCCCCGCCTGATCGTTCACGAACTGCTCCATATCGGTAACCACCGGCGCGGCCCTGACCTTTTTCTCTTCTTCGATCCTGGCGGAATCGTCGGTGGTAACGATCTCCGCCTGAGCGATGGTAAAAACATGGCGGCAATCGTGATCGACGCACCGAAGAATCATCTGGGGGGCGGGAACGTTGGTGATGCAGTACTGTTTTCCGCACTGCGGACATTTAAAAATCATGGCAATGCCCTCTCCTTGCGCGCCGCGATCCGGCGGAAGTCAAATAACCTCGGCAGACAAACAGCTTACCAACTATAGTATATCATCAAATCGGCGCCGTGAAAAGAGGCAATCTGCTATTTCCCCACAAAGGCGGCCCGCCACAATGCCGCGTATTGGTCCGCGATCGTCTGCCAGCGGTAGTTCTCCCCGACGCGCGCTTTGGCTTTCCGGCCCAGGGCTTCCCTTTCCGCTTCGGGCATCTCCTCCGCCCTTTGGATCAGGGCGCGCAGGCTGCCCGGCTCTTTCTGCCAGTACAGGGCCGCGTCCCCGCCCGCCTCGCGGTTGAACACCACGTCGTACAGCAAATTCACCTTCGTGGCGGCCATCGCCTCCAGCAGACTGGGATTGGTGCCGCCCACCGAATGGCCGTGCAGATAAGCGTAGGCGTTTTCCCGGATCTTGTACAGCAGCACTTCGTCGTACACCGTGCCCGCGAAACGAATGCGCGGATCGCCGGAAAAATGCAGCATTTCCTCCAGCCTGCGCAGCATTTTATCGTTTCTGTCCGTAATCAGGATCAGGGCGCGGCAGGTGTCGCTCTCCATGAATTCCCGCAGGATGGTCTCGTAATTGTTTTCCGGCACCAGCCGCCCCACCGCCAGGTAGTATGCAAAGGGCTTTACGTCCCAGCGGGAAAGCCAGTCCGCAAAGCGCGGGGCACTGTCGGAAAGCGGGGACGGCTCCAACTCCGCCCCGTAGGCCAAATAGGCGGTTCGGGGATGAAAGGAAGCGTAGGTTTTCTGAATATAGCTTTCGATAAAGCGGCTGTCGCAGATGACCAAATCGGCGTGCTTCACGGTCAGCCTTTCGGACAGCTTCCAGTATTTCCGCACGGGCAAAGGCCACTTGGCGCGCATCCATTCATGCCCGTCGGGATTATCGTACACCACGCCGCCCAGGGCGTGTACCCGCTTTTTCACAAGGCCCATGACCGGCCCCACGCGGCAGGCCAGCAAATAAAAAATCGGGCGCTGAATTTGATGCTTCCGGCAATAGCGCAGGCAGTACCGCAGGGCGGCCACATCATACCAAATGGCGGCGGCGGGGCCGATTCTCGGCACCCGCAGCTTCACGCACCGGGCGTTATGGTACAGAAATTCCCGGTCATTGCGCTTTTCCGCCCCCGCCAGCCCGCTTTCGTCGATGCTGCCCACGCCGTTGGCCTTGCACATCACATGGTAATGAAGATCGGCCCGGTCCTGGTGATACTGGGTCAGCTTATCCACAAAGGTTTCGTATCCGCCGTACTGCCCCAGGGATTTCGCCCCGCAGATAAAAATGTGCGTTTCCATCCCCTCGTCCTTTCGCACCTTTATCTGATTTTCGCCGTGTATTGCAGCGCGGTCTGGGCCAGCAGGACGGTGAGCAGGCCGTCCCGCACCACGCATACCAGGGACGTAAAGACGCTGAAAATGCCGCTGGGCCAAATCACGTCGATGGCCAGGAGCAGCAGGGCATACAGGCCCGAAAAAACGGCGGCGGGCAGGAACCAGTTCCGCATTTGGGTATCCTTCCGCTCCATCAGGCCCGCGCACATGCCCAAGGCTTTCCACAGAAACAGCATTTCGATCCCGCTCACCCCGGCAGCCGCCACGGTAGCGATCATAGCGGGCATGCCGTTGGCGATGTCGGCCTCCGCCCAAAGCTGCATGATTTCTTCAGTTTTCGCGCCGTATTCCCTGTTCAGGGTCAGCACCACAGCGCCTAAAAACACGCAGAACGCCAGCATCACGATCATGGCGATCAGGCAGAAGATGGACAGGTGCTTCAGGTTCCGGCTTTCCTTCCGCTGATACAGGATCATGCTTTCGGCGGTGACGAAGCCCTGGCACAGGATCGAGATCAGGCTCAGGGACAGCGCGCTGCCGTCCAGGACGCTGGAAACCAGCAGCAGGGCGTAATACGTTCCGCTGACGATCACAAAGCCCAGCATGAGCTTACTGCCCAGGGCATCCCGCACCAGCTGCGTGCCCGCCGGGGACAGGCGAACGGTTCTTCTCATCATGATTCTCTCCGTGTATCTTTTTATCATATTCTTCAAGAACACTTTAAATCAGAGTGGAGAGTTAAGAGTTGAGAGTTGAGATGATATAGTGTCATAAAAGAATCCTGCTTTGATTGACCATATAAATCTCAACTCTCAACTCTCAACTCTCAACTCTTTTGCTGACTTAAAGTGTCCTTTCAGTGGATGTCCGTTCCAGTTTCTCTTCGTTAAAACACACTGTTCAGGAAACGTCTGAGGCCCGCTTGACCCGCTTCGTCCTGCTTATACACGCCCGCGTCGCACAGCACCTGATAACAGGTGTCCGCCACCGCCTGGTGCAGCGCTTCCTCCGCCTGCTCCGCCGTCAAATTCCGCCCCGTCTTTTCCGCCAGGGCCTTCACCCATTCCTCGTGGCTGCTGCCTTCGGGAATATCCCCCGTGCCCATCAAATAGGGTTCCAGATCCACCAGCTCCGTTTTCAGCCGTCCGGGCAGGATGAACAGGCCCATGACCTCGATCAGGCCGATGTTTTCTTTTTTGATGTGATGCAGGTTGGCGTGGGGATGATAAATGCCTAAGGGATGCTCGTCGCTGGTGCGGTTATTGCGCAGCACCAAATGCATCTGGTACCGGCCGTCCGGCAGGATGCGCAGGGTGGGGGTGACGGTGTTGTGGGGGGCGTCGGTTTCGGCATAAATGCCTAAGGCGGGGTCGCTGTACTTGCGCCAGGCCTCCAGCACCTTCATGGCGATGCCCTTTAATTCCGAAGCGTCCTTGCTCACAAAGCGCAGGCAGGTCATGGGCCAGTCCACCACCCCGGCCTCGGTGGGGCCGTCAAAGCGCCATTTCACGAGGGCCTTGTCCATGGGGAACACGTGCCGTCCGCCCTGGTAATGGTCGTGGGTGAGGATGGAGCCGCCCACGATGGGGAGATCGGCGTTGGCCCCGATGAAATAGAAGGGGAATTTATTCACGAAATCAAACAGCCGGTCAAAGCTCCGGGAAGTGAGCTTCATGGGTTCGTGTACCCCGTCCAGCACGATGCAATGCTCGTCAAAATACAGGTAGGGGGAATACTGGAAATACCATTCCTCCCCCGCCAAATTCAGGGGCACGATGCGGTGGTTTTCCCGGCCCGGGAAGCCCACGCGCCCCGCGTAGCCGGGGTTTTCCTTGCACAGCATGCACAAGGGATAGCCGGACTTGGGGGCGGTGCGCGCCGCCGCGATGTCCCGGGGATCCTTTTCGGGCTTGGACAGGTTGATGGTGATTTCCAGCTCGCCGCAGGGCGAGGGGGCGTTATACTGGATGTTCTGGGCGATGCGCTTCACCCGGATATAGTCGATATCCCGGCACAGCTGATAGAACCAATGCACCGCCGCTTCCGCGCCCTGTCCGTTCAGAAGCTCGTAAAAGGTCTTTCGCACCACCGCCGGATGGGGGGTGAAGGCCCCCGCCAGCCGGGCGATGATCCGGTCCTTTTCGTCGTTGGTATCGGCGATCACGCCCGCCCGCGCGGCCCATTCCGCCAGCTCCCCTAAGCAGTCCGGAATGTCCCCGCCGGTCAGTTCCCCTTCCGCGGGCGCGTCCAGGTGCAGGGCGTCCAGCAGCAGGTTTTGGGTGTAGGCCCGATCCTCGGGCAGCATCAGGTTCTTTTCTTCCAGCAAATCCAGCAAACGATCCAGCAGCATTTGTTCATTCCCTCCCGATTTCTTCCACTGTAAAGCCCCTGCGGGCCAATTTTTCCGCCAATCCGTTTTTCCCGATGATATGGAACGCGCCCACGGCGATCAGCGCCGTTTCCCCGCTGTGCAGGTATTGGAGCGCCTGTTCCTCAAAGCCGTCGTTGCGGCTGTCGATCAGGACGTCGCTCAGACCGTCGCCGCCGTCCTCTGATTCCTCCAGCAGGGAAAGCAGGGCCGCTTTATCCCCCTGCCGCCAGGCTTCAAACAGCGCCCGCATCCCCTTTGCGGATTCCTCGGGGCAGGTCAGCATGGCCCGCACCTCGCAGTCGATCACGTCCTCGGGAATGGCGAGCAGGGCCGCCAGCTGGCCCTCCACGGTTTCCAGCTCGTCGATCCGCTTCCCGTCCTGACGGGCCTGCTTCATCAGCCGGCAGTCCACGCCCGCTGCGGCGTCCAGCCCCGCCTTCAAAATGATCTGGTTTTCCGCCAGGGAATACCACATGGCGGGCTTCATGCGCCGAAGCGCGGCCTCCGGCACGCCGAAGCTTTCCACGCCCAGGGCGCAGGTTTCCGGGGACAGATGATTTTGAATGCCGTCCTCGGGGCCGTACATAAGCGACGCGCCGGGCAGACGGCCGCGGGCGTCCAAATCCAGCTCCACCGCCAGAATACCGGCGTTCCGATACGCTTCCTCCACCGCGCCGCCCAAGGGATACATGTCCGGTCTGCCCGCGTGGATGGTGCCCAACAGATACAGGCCACGCCCCGCCCTATCCGTGACCCGGTATACCAGCGGGGCGCTTTTTGCTTCCTCGGCGTAAGGGGGCAAAAGCCGCGCGGCGGTCATCAGGCCGGAAAACAGCCGTTTTTTATCATGCCTCCATCCGTTCATCCGCAGGCCGTTTCCGTCCGGCCATGGCCAGCAGGATCACGGCCGCCAAAATGGGCAGGGCCGTCAGCGCGCTTTCCGGCGCGCCGATCCATGCCGCGCCGCCGTACAGCAGCGTCAGCAGCAATACCAATCCGAAGACGCGGAAGGGGCCGTTCTTTCCCGCAAAGGCCAGGGCCAGGGCCGCGTAACCCATGCCGCCCGAGCCCCAGGCCATGCGCCAGCCCCCGCCTAAGGAAAGCAGGGCGGAAAGCCCGCCGACGCCGCCAAGCAGCCCGGAAAAGGCCAGGCAAAGGATGCCCGTCCACCGAACGCGCACGCCCATTCTTTCCGGCGCGGCGCTCTGGCCGCACAGACGCAGGCGAAGCCCAAAGCGGCTGTGATGCACAAGCAGCCAAACGGTCAGCAGCGCGCCCAAGGCAACGGGCAGGAACACCGTCACGTTTTCCCCGTAGATTTCCAGCCAATAGCCCTTCCGGGTGTAGCTGACGCCGCCGATGACCTGGGCGGCGATCATGGCCCCGGCGGCGGCGAAGCCGTTGAAGGCGATTCCCGCCAAAGCCTGTCCTTGTCGGCGGCGCAGGAACGGCAGACCCCACAGCAGGGCCGCGCCCATGCCCGCGCCCCCCGCCGCCAGCAGGGAAACCCATGCCGGTTCATGGGAAAGCAGCACGCCGGCGAGGCCCCCGCACAGCATAACGCCCTCCAGGGCGTAAAACGTTCTGCCGCCCTGTCCGGCAACGGCGGCGGCCAAAGCCGACATCAGCAGGGCAGCGAAAAACAGCGAAAGAGAAGCGGTAAAGGTCATGCTCTCCGGCCCCCTTTCCCGCGTCCCAGGGCAACGGCGGCGCAGCAATACAGGATCAGCGCCAGGATCGCTTCGCCCATTTCCGGGGAGAACACCGCGCCGTTCATGGTTCCCGCCCCCAAGGACAGATATTTCACCGCCACGGCGGCAAGCGCGGCCCCCAAGGGGTGCCCCCCGGCCAGCGCGGCGGCGGCCAAACCGTGCAGGCCCGGCCCGGTCAGGGCCAGGGACAGATCCGGCAGCTGATTCACGGCACCCAGCAAGTAATCCAGGCCGCCCGCCGCGCCGCCCAGCAGCCCGGACAGGCACAGAACCCAAAACGCGGTTTTCCCCGCATCAATGCCCGCGTACCGGGCCGTATTTTCCGATTCGCCCAGCAGCCGGAGGGTCAGCCCCGGCACGGTGAACTTGACGCCCAGCCAGAAAAGCAGGGCCAGCGCCCCCGCGATTGCCAGGGCGGGGATGAACAAAACTGTCTCCGCAGGCTGTTCCCACGCGATCAAAGCCGAAAGCGCCTGCAAAATGTAAATCGCCAGCCAGGCGGTGAGCGCCGTTCCCAAGGCTTCCCGCAGGCGCAGCTTCGCTTTCAGCAGGCCCGGCACAGCGCCCCACAGGGTTCCGATCAGCACGGATACGGCCAGGCATGCGTACCAGGGCCAGCCCAAAAGCGAACCGCACAACATGGCGGCGGCAGCGCCTAAGGCGTACAGGCCCGCGCCGCCCAGTTGCAGCATGCCCCCCTGCCAGGCTAAGGAAATGCCCAACGCCAGCAGCGCGTCCGGGGCGGCCCTGCCCAGCAGGACAAGGGGGCCTTCCCGCCACCCGCTGGTAAGCAGCGGCAGCAGCCCTTCCTGCCAAACGGTTTCCAGCCGGATTTCCCCCAGGGTCAGCCAGGCGGCGGCGATCATCACCGCCACGCCGAGGAGCAGCCCCAAGCACAGGCACAGCAGCGCGCGCAAAAGCGAACGGAAGCCCTTATTCTTCATCGAAGCGCTCCTCTCCGCCCTGCCGCCGTCCGGTCATATACAGGCCCAATTCCTTTTCCGTAGTCACGGCGGGATCAAATTCCCCGGTGATTTCGCCCCGATACAGGGTCAGCACCCGGTCCCCCGCCAGCAGCGCTTCCCGGGCGTCGGCGGTGAACAGCACCACGGCCCGCCGTTCATCCCGCAGGGTGATCAGCCGGTTCCAGATATCCCGGGCCGCGTCGTCTGAAAGGCCCCTGGTGGGATTCAGCACCGCCAGAACGTGAAAGTTTCCGTCCGTTTCCCGCGTCAGGGCGCAGCGCCGCCGGTTTTCGGAGGTCCCTTCCTCTCCCCGCTGAATGTTCAGCCAGGCCAGCGCGTCCCCGGCGTACCGGCCCATTTCGCCCTTGCGCAGAAGCCCGCTTTCCTGAAACGCCGGTTCCCTGTACCGGCGCAGGGCCATGCTTTCCCCCGCCGAAACATTTTCTAAAGGAAAACCGTAATCCCTGTCCGGCCCCGGCACGCAGGCGACACCCGCCCGCACTCGCTCCCGCACGGAATAATCGTTGATTTCCCGCCCGTTCAGCCGCAGGCGGCCTCCGGAAAGGGGCAGCGCCCCGGTCAGGGCGTCCAGCAGGGTCTGCTTGCCGCTGCCGGGCAGGCCCGCGATAGCTAAAATCTCCCCCGCCCGGGCTTCAAAGGAAACGTCCTTCAGGCCCCCGCCCGTAAGATTCCTGGCCTCCAGCACCACGCTGCCCACGGCGATGTCCAGCCGATCCGGCGGCGTATCGTCCGGTTCCGGGGAAAGAGTGTCGAAAGCGTCCGCCAGGGCGGCGGCGCCGGGGCGGCAGGTGAGCAGCAGCACGGTTTTGCCCTGCTGGCAGGCTTTGCGCAGGCCCGCCGCCAGCTGTTCCAATTCCAGGGGCGTCAGGGCTGCTTCCGGCTGGCACAGCACAAGGACTTCGCTGTTTCGCAGCAGGGCCAGCAAAATTTCGCCCCGATACCGATCCCCGGTGGAAAGCTTTCCGGCGGGGGCGCTCAAATCCGCGGAAATGCCATACGCTTCGTCCAGGGCCTCGGCCTTTTCCCGGGCCTTTTTCTTCCCGCAAAGCAGGCCGGGCAGCAGACGAATGTGATCCGTCAGGCTCAAATCCCCGGCCAAAGCGCCCTCCGGCGTCACCACGGCCACGCCCTTTTTCAGTGCCGCCCGGTGCGAACGGGGAAAAAAGGGCTGCCCGTGAAGCGCATATTCCGCTTCTCCCCTGCGGGAAAAGCCCCCCAGCCCCGCGGCAAGCCGCGCGCAAAGGGACGGCTCTGCCAGCGCGGCGCGAAATTCTCCCGCCCGCGCCTTTATCAGGCCGTCTCCGTTCCCTTCCGTGGGAATATGCTCGATTTCGAGGGCGTAATCTGTCATGGGCAAAGCGTTTCCTTCTCCGTTCCCGTTTCGCCGCGCGTATTTTCGCGGCTTTCGCTTTCATTATAAAGGAAACGGGAACGCTTGTCCAGCGGGAAAAGCCCCCAGCCTGTAAATTCTGATTCCGCCATGAAAAAAGGACGCCTCCCAAAGGAAGAACGTCCTTGCGCAAAGTGTGGAAACAGGGCGTTACCGCTTGCCCGGATCGTAGGGAATGCCCTCGGCCTTGGGCGCCCGGGAACTCTTGGACGTGAAGGCCAGCACCACCAGGGTGACCACGTAGGGGAACATGCGGTAAATGTTGGTGTTGATGTTCAGGTTCTTGAGCAGATACACGCCGTCCCCGTTGATATCCAGGGTGGAATAGGAGGCGGCCACGCATTTGAACAAGCCGAACAGCAGGGCCGCGCCGCAGATGTTCAGCGGCTTCCAGTTGCCGAAGATCATGACGGCCAGGGCCAGGAAGCCGAAGCCCGCCACGTCGCCGTTGGCGGAGCAGTTGGCGGTGGTCAGCACGTAGACGAAGCCGCCCATGCCCGCCAGCGCGCCGGAAATCACAGTGCCCGCGTAGCGCATGTGAACCACGTTGATGCCCAGGGAGGCGCTGGCCTGGGGATTTTCACCGCAGGACCTCAGCCGCATGCCAAACCGGGTCTTATACAGGATGATGGCCATGATCACGAATACCAGGATGCAGATGTAGGTGGCCACATACACCTTATCCACGAACGTGGAACCCAGGAAGCTCATTTCATCCTTGCGGCCGTAGCCGAACATGGCTTTTTTCAGCATGAACCAGCTGGCGGCGTCGCCGGTGTACATGTTCAGGGTGTTCTGGTTGGCGATGATGCGGATAAAGAACAGTACCACGGCGGGGGCCAGCAGGTTCAGCGCCGTGCCGCCGATGGTCTGATCCGCTTTCAGGTTGATGGCCGCAAAAGCCAGCAATAGGCTGAACACAGCGCCCATCATGGCGGCGAACAGGATGGCCATGGCGCAGAACCCCTGCAGCGCCAAATAGTTTTTGGCGGCGTAGGCTTCGGCGAACCAGCCCCATTCCTGCACGAAGCGCACGAACAGTACGCCCATGAACGCGCCGAAGATCATGATGCCCTCCAGGGCCAGGTTGATGATGCCGCTGCGCTCGGCGTACACGCCCGCCAGGGCGACGAGCATCAGCGGTACCGCGTAAACCAGGGTTTGACGAATCAGAAACGGCATTACTTGTCCACCGCCTTTCCTTTGCGCAGCTTCCCGATCCAGGTTTTGATGAACAGCATGAACGCCGACAGATACACGATCGCGGCGATGATGACGTTGGTGATATACTCGTTGAACGCCGTCAGTTCCGTCAGCTTTTGGCCGCAGATTTGCAGCATGGACATAAACATGGCTGAGAAGATTACGCCCAAAGGATTGTTGATGGCCAGCAGGGCCACGGGAATGCCGTTGAAGCCTTCCGCGGGCAGGGATTGATAGGTGTTCCAGAAGAATTCCGTATTGCCGGACAGGTAATACAGCGCGCCGCCCGCCGCGGCCAGCGCGCCCGCCAGCGCCATGGTGAGCACGATGTTCCGCCGGTCCTGAATGCCCGCGTACCGGGCGGCGTAGCGGTTCGCGCCGCAGGCCTTGAGCTGGTAGCCCAGGGTGGTCCGGGACAGAAGGATGTAAATAACGATGGCGATAAGAATCGCCACCAGGATACCCGCGTTCACCTGGCTGCCGGAGAACAGCTGATCCAGGCCCATTTTGGCCGTTGCCACGCCGCCGCGGGTGGCCACCACCTGCGCGCCCTCGGGCACGTTCGCGCCCACGGTTTGGCTGACTCCTTTGAGGATAACGTCGTTCATCACGGTGGACGTTTTGTAAATGTAGCCGGATTTGGTGTTTTCCAGCACGTTTTTCAGGTTGCTGCCTTCAAACACCCAGGTGACCGCGTTGGCCGCGATCCAGTTGGTCATGATGCAAGCCAGCACTTCGTTGATGTTCAGATAGGCTTTCAGCAGGCCGGGGATGGAACCCCACAGCGCGCCCGCCATCATGCCCGAAAGGAACGCGATGATCCACACCAGCCATACCGGCAGCACATTGGTGGGCAGCGACAGGGACACATACAGGCTGGCCGCCGTGCCCGCCAGATACTGGCCCGCCGCGCCGATGTTGAACAGGCCCGCCTTGTTGCCCAGGGCCACGGACAGGCCCGTCATAATCAGGGGGACGGCCCGGAACAGCATATTGCCAAAAGTGGTGGGGTTAAAGCCGAAGGTCAGCGCTCCCGCTTCACGGCCTGTGCAGAACAGACCGGCCACCACCAGGCGGATGCCTTCCCACGCACCGCTCAGGCCCAGGCTGGGATTGGTCAGGCCCACGATCAGAATGATCAGGCCGCCCGCCAGCATACCGATCAGGATGGCGACCAGGGACGCCAGCACGCTGCGCGTACCGGCCTTATCCCAGAAAGATTCTTTCCTCATGCGCTCGCCTCCTTCCCCGGCCGCTGCCGCTTGGCGCCCGCCATGTACAGACCCAGTTCCTCTACCGTGGTCTTTTTCGGATCCAGCTCGCCCACGATTTCGCCTTCATACATGACCAAAATCCGGTCGGACAGGTTCATCACCTCGTCCAGCTCCAGGGAAACCAGCAGCACCGCCTTGCCCGCGTCCCGCTGGGCCACGATCTGCTTATGAATATTCTCGATAGCGCCCACGTCCAGGCCGCGGGTGGGCTGCACCGCCATGAGCAGGGGCAGATCCCGGTCGATTTCCCGGGCCACGATGGCCTTCTGCTGGTTGCCGCCGGACATGGAACGGGCCACTGTGATCGGCCCCTGGCCGGAACGCACGTCGTATTCCTCGATCAGGCGTTCGGCATATTTGCGCACCTCGCCGAACCGGATGAAGCCCATATGGGCGAAGCGCGGCTCCTCAAAGGCCTGAAGCACCATGTTCTGCTCCAGAGAGAAATCCAGCACCAGGCCGTGCTTGTGCCGGTCCTCGGGGATATGGCTGACGCCCGCCTCGCTGCGCTTGCGGATGGGCGCGTGGGTGATATCCACCCCATTGATTTCGATTTTGCCGCCGGTGCATTTTTCCAGGCCCGACAGGCCGAACACCAATTCCGTCTGGCCGTTGCCGTCGATGCCCGCGATGCACACGATTTCGCCTTCCCGTACCTGGAAGCTGACGCCCTTCACGGCGTCGTGCTTATACAGCCGAGAGGCCACATGCATATCCGTCACCTTCAGCACTGTTTTCCCCGGCTTGGCGGGCGCTTTGTCCACCACCAGCTGCACGTCGTGGCCCACCATCATGCGGCTCAGCTCCGGCGGGGTGGTTTCCTTGGTGTTTACGGTGCCGATATAGCGGCCCTTGCGCAGCACGCTGACCCGGTCCGATACTTCCATGATCTCGTTCAGCTTATGGGAGATGAACAGGATGGACTTTCCTTCCTTGGCAAGCCCCTTCATGATCTGCATCAGCTCCGTGATTTCCTGGGGCGTCAGCACGGCGGTGGGTTCGTCGAAAATCAGCACCTCGTTTTCGCGGTACAGCATTTTCAGGATTTCCACCCGCTGCTGCATGCCCACGGTGATGTCTTCCACCTTGGCGTCCAAGTCCACCGCCAGGCCGTAGCGCTTGGACAGCGCTTCGATCTTTTTCCGGGCTTCCTTGCGCTGCACGAAGCCCAGCTTGGTATCCTCCGCGCCTAAGATGATATTGTCCAGCACGGTAAAAACTTCGATCAGCTTAAAATGCTGGTGCACCATGCCGATGTGCAGGGCGGTGGCGTCGTTGGGATTGTTGATTTTGACCGGCTTGCCGTCCTTGCGGATCTCGCCCTGCTCCGGCTGATAGAGGCCGAACAGCACGCTCATCAGCGTGGATTTGCCCGCGCCGTTTTCGCCCAGCAGCGCGTGGATCTCACCCCGGCGAAGCTGCAGGGTAATATCGTCGTTGGCCTTGATGCCCGGGAATTCCTTGGTGATATGCAGCATTTCGATCACATAATCATTCTCGTGACCCAAACGCCCACCCCCTTTTTGCTTCTTCGGTTCCGCCGCCGGGGCGGAAAATCCGCCCCGACAGCAAAACAGGAAGGACCCCATGGCCCTCCCTGTCGGTTTCAAATGCAATTACTGGATGTAGTCCACAACCGCGTTGCTCCAGGGACCCTTCACGCTGGGATCGCCTTCGGCAGCGGCGTCGTCGATTTCGATTTCGCCGGACACGATGGCGGCCTTCATGGCTTCGTAATCTGCAACGGTGAAGCCTTCCAGGCTCCAGGTATCCACAGGCAGACCCACAGCGTCCTCAGCCGCGCCCAGAGACACGCCGCCGCCTTCCCAAGTGCCGTCAAACGCGCGTTCCAGCATCTGGTAGGTGCCTTCGCTCAGGCCCTTGAGGGCGGAGGTGATAACGGTTTCGGATTCGTAGCTCTGGTCAACGTCCACGCCGATGACCGCGCCGTCATTGGCGGAAGCGGCGGCGGCGATAGACTGGAAGATGGAGCCGCCGCAAGCGAACACGACCTCGGTGCCGGTCTCGTACCAGCCGGAGATCAGGGTCTGCAATTCAGGAGAAGCAGCAAAGGCAGCGCCGTAAGCCCAGGTGAACTTGATTTCCACGGTCTTGCCCAGCTTGGCAGCCGCGTCGTTGGCGCCCTGGATGTAGCCGTAGCCGTAGCGCATGCAGGCAGGGTTGGTGCCGCCGCCGCCGCCGGAGAAGCCCAGCTTCTCATAGCCGTCCATCACGGCAGCGTAGCCGGCCAGATAGCCGCACTGCTCTTCCTTGTAGGAAACGCCGATGACATTGCGCATGTTGCCGGCAGTCACAACCACGTTGACGTTCGCGGCCTTCAGCACTTCGTTGGCGGCGGCGATTTCTTCAGCGTTGTTGCCGATGGCCCAACCATCAATGAAGACGAACTTCACATCGGGATAGGCCTTCGCAGCCTTTTCCAGCGCGGCGCCCTGCATCCAGCCGGCAGCCACGATCACCTTGGCGCCCGCTTCCGCGGCGGCCTTCATGGCGTCGAAGCGGTCGTCGTCAGTCGCCTGGTTGCCGTTGGCGGGCTGATAATACTTGTAGGACAGGCCTTTGTCGTGCGCAAAGAGCTTCACGCCATTCCAGGTGCCTTCGTTGAAGGACTTGTCCTTGAGCTGGCCAACGTCGGTAACGAACGCCACCACATAGGTGCCATCCGCAGAGGTCATGGTGTCCTCAATGTCAGCAGGCTTGGCCCCTTCAGCCACAGCGCCCATGACGCTCAAACACAGAGCCAGCGCCAGGAAGAGAGCAATGATCTTCTTCATGAATCGTGCCTCCCATATTGTAATGTGGACGGCCCCTCAGGCCATCTTGCGTTTATTATACCAGAAAAAACGTGCATATGCAATCGAAAAAAATGAAGTTTTTCTTAAAACCTTATCCGTTTTCCCTTACGCGGGTAAAATAATCCTTCACCTTTTTCTGCGCGATCACCCGATAGGCGGGCTGATAGGCGATCTGGTACACCAGGCTGTGATGCACGGCGGGGGCTTTGGACGGGTAATGGACCAAAAATACGTCCAGCTCCACGGGATCGAAGGGCGTTTCCCCCTCCTCCGCCAGCTTTTGCAGGACGCGGATGCCCTGCCAGAAGCGCTTTTTGTCCCCCTTCGCGCTTTGGGCCGTTTCCACGAACATGCGGCAGATATCCTCCGCCGGGACGCCGCGCCGCAGGCAGGGGCGCAGGTTCAGGCGGCACAGGCCGTTGCCGATGCTTTCATACAGGGCTTCCCCGTCCATCACGGGACCCAGGGCAGCCATTTCCTGCTTAAGCTGCGCCAGCGCCTTTTTTTCATTGGCGATCATATGCTCCGGCCCGAATTCCTGCTGGTAAATCAGCTTCACCGCGTCCTGGGGGTCCATTTTGGGGTACAGGATGAATTGCTGCAATAAAATTTCCTCAAGCACGGCTTCCTTCCTCCCGTTCAAAATCGTATTCCACCCGCGTCAGCTCCAGCCCGCAGGCCGGGGCGGTGACGCCCAAATCCAGGCGGTTTTTGCTTTCGATAGCCCGGGCCATGCACCCAACGTCCAGCCTGCCGTGGCCCACGTCGATCAGCGTGCCCGCGATGATGCGCACCATGTTGTATAAAAATCCATTGCCGTGTACCCGCAGGGTGATTTCCTCTCCGTCGCGGGCGATATCAAAAAAGTCGATGGCGCGCACGGTGGTTTTGGCCTGGCCCCCGGCGGCGGCGAAGGCGGCGAAATCGTGGGTGCCGATGAGGGCCTTGGCGCAGGCCCGCATGGCGTCAACGTCCAGCGTCACCGGCACGTGGGCGGTGCAGTTCCGAAAAATGGCGCTGGCGTGGGGGGCGTTGTGGATGCGGTAGGTGTAGAGCTTGCCCGCCGCCATGAAGCGGGCGTGAAAATCGTCCTTAACCTGCCGTGCCGCCGTCACCCGAATATCCTCCGGCAGCCAGCGGTTCAGCACGAAGGGGTACTTTTCCGGCGGGATGGACGTGCATACGTCCACGTGCGCCCGCTGGCCTAAGGCGTGTACCCCCGCGTCCGTGCGGCTTGCCCCCGTGACCCGGCAAAACTGCCCCACCGCCTTTTCCAGCGCTTCTTCCAGCGCCTGCTGGATGCTTGGCCCGTTTTCCTGATATTGCCAGCCCACGTAATTGGTGCCGTCATAGCTGACCGTCAGCAGCAGACGCATGGGCCGCGCGGTGTTTGCCATCCTCATTCCTCATTTCTTTTGAAAGGGCACTTTAAGGTAGGAAGTAGGAAGTAGGAGGTAGGAGGTAGGAAGTATATATAGTCCACAAAAAGGATGGGAGCATGCATCTTGATGAACAAGATAAAACCTCCTACCTCCTACTTTCTACCTCCTACCTGCTTTAAACTGTTCTTTAGCGGTGAATCAACAAAGCTCTTTATAGAATCCCTTTCAGGAACCTTCCCGTATAGCTTCGTTTCTCCTTCGCCACCTGTTCGGGGGTGCCCTGGGCGATGACCTGCCCGCCGCCGTCGCCGCCCTCGGGGCCGAGGTCGATGATGTAATCGGCGGTTTTGATAATGTCCAGGTTGTGTTCGATCACCAGCACGGTATTGCCCGCGTCTGTGAGGCGCTGGAGTACGTGTACCAGACGGCTCACGTCGTCCATATGCAGGCCGGTGGTAGGCTCGTCCAGCAGCACCAGAGTGCGGCCCGTGGCCCGGCGGCTTAGTTCGGTCGCCAGCTTGACGCGCTGGGCTTCGCCGCCGGAGAGGGTGGTGCTGGGCTGCCCTAATTTCATATAGCCCAAGCCCACGTCGTACAGGGTGCGCAGCTTCTGCATGATGGCCGGGTGCGCCTCGAAAACGCCCATGGCCTCCTCCACGGTCAGGTCCAGCACGTCGGCGATGGACAGGCCCCGGTACTTGACCTCCAAGGTTTCCCGGTTGTAGCGCTTGCCCCGGCAAACCTCGCAGGGCACGTAAATATCCGCCATGAAATGCATTTCGATTTTCAGCAGGCCGTCGCCGGAGCAGGCTTCGCACCGGCCCCCCTTCACGTTGAAGGAGAAGCGGTTTTCCTTGTAGCCCCGGATTTTCGCTTCCGGCAGCTGAGCGAATACCCTGCGGATCAGGTCGAACAGACCGGTATAGGTGGCGGGATTGGAGCGGGGCGTGCGGCCGATGGGCGACTGGTCGATGCTGATGATCTTGTCAAGCTGCTCCGCGCCGTCGATGCCGTCGTAGGCCGCTTTCCGGGGCTTGGCCCGGTTCAGCAGGTGGGCCAGAGCGCCGTACAGGATGGCGTTGACCAAACTGCTTTTGCCGCTGCCGGACACGCCGGTGACGCAGCAGAACACGCCCAAGGGGAAATTCACGTCGATGTTCTTTAAATTGTGTTCCCTGGCTCCCCGGACGGTGAGCCAGCCCTGGGGCAGGCGGCGGAGTTCCGGCACGGGGATGCGCTTTTTCCCGCTCAAATACTGGCCGGTGATGGAGCGTGGCTCCTTCATCACGTCCTCCACCGTGCCCTGGGCCACCACATAGCCCCCATGCTCCCCCGCGCCGGGGCCGATGTCCACCAGATAATCGGCGCTGCGCAGGGTTTCTTCGTCATGCTCCACCACGATCAGGGTATTGCCCAATTCCTGCAAATGCCGCAGGGTCTTCAATAATCGGGCGTTGTCCCGCTGGTGCAGGCCGATGGAGGGTTCGTCCAGGATGTACAGCACGCCCACCAGCCCGCTGCCGATCTGGGTGGCCAGCCGGATGCGCTGGGCCTCCCCGCCGGACAGGGTGGCGGCGGCGCGGGACAGCGTTAGGTAATCCAGCCCCACGTCGCAGAGGAACCCAAGCCGGGCGTCCACCTCCCGCAGGATGGGGGCGGCGATCATGCCGTCCTTTTCGGAAAAGGTGAGGGAATCCAGAAAGCGCTTGGTCTCCTTCACGTTCCACTCGCTGATTTCGGCGATGTTTTTGTCTCCTACCGTCACGGCCAGAGATTCGGGCTTTAAGCGCCGCCCCTTGCAGATCGGGCAGGTCTCGTGGGCCATGTATTCCTCGTAGGCGGCCTTCATGGTTTCGCTCTGGGTTTCGGCGTAGCGCCGCTCCAGGGAAGGAATCACGCCCTCGAAGGTGGTTTGGTAGGTGCCCGTTTCAAAGACAATTTTCAGCTTTTGCGCGCCTGTGCCGTACAAAATCTTTTTCTTGATTTCCTCCGGCAGGGTGTAATAGGGCACGTCCATGGAAAAGCCATAGGCGTCCGCCAGGGCCTGGAACATGCTGTGGGAGGCGGTGTTCTGGTCGCCGCTACTGTTCCAGCCCATGCAGGAAACGGCTCCTTCGTTAAGGCTCTTGCTGGGGTCGGGCACCACCAAATCGGGGCTGACCTTCATGGTTTCCCCAAGGCCGCTGCAATGGGGGCACGCGCCGTAGGGGTTATTGAAGGAAAACATGCGGGGGGCCAGCTCTTCGATGTTCACGCCGCAGTCCGGGCAGGCGTAATTCTGGGAAAAGACGATTTCCTCCCCGCCGGGGGTGAGCAGGGCGGAGGCCAGGCCCCCGCTTTGCTTCATGGCGGTTTCTAAGCTGTCGGTCAGGCGCTGCTGGATGCCGGAGCGCACCACCAGCCGGTCCACCACCAGGTCGATCTGGTGCTTTTTCTGCTTGTCTAAGGGCGGGACGTCGTCCAGCTCGTACATTTCCCCGTCCACGCGCACGCGAACGAAGCCGCTTTTCCGGGCGTCCTCCAGCAGCTTGGTATGCTCGCCCTTCCGGGAGCGCACCACCGGGGCCAAAATCTGCAATTTCTGCCCCTCCGGCAGGGCTAAAATGGCGTCCACCATCTGATCCACGGTCTGCTGCTTGATCTCCTTGCCGCAGTTGGGGCAGTGGGGCTTGCCGGTGCGGGCGTAGAGCAGGCGCAGATAATCGTGAATTTCCGTCACCGTGCCCACGGTGGAACGGGGGTTCTTGGCCGTGGTTTTCTGGTCGATGGATATGGCGGGCGACAGGCCGTCGATGGAATCCACGTCCGGCTTGTCCATCTGGCCCAAAAACATGCGGGCGTAGCTGCTCATGCTTTCCACATAGCGGCGCTGGCCCTCGGCGTAAATGGTATCAAAGGCTAAGGAGGATTTGCCGGAACCGCTCAGGCCGGTAAACACCACCAATTGATTGCGGGGAATGGTGATGTTCACGTTTTTCAGGTTGTGTTCCCGGGCGCCCCGGACAATGATCTTGTCTTCCATGCTGTCCTCCGTCTGGTTGGTGTTACCGGATCATTATAGCACGTTTGTTCCCCTCTGTGAAGCCTATTTTCCGGCAGTTGACGGCAAAAAGGAAAAAGCCTATAATGAAAGCGCTTTGAAGAAAGGGGGGCGGCGGAATGGGCCGGGAATTTTCCTATATCCAGCGGCTGGAAAGAAGCATCCTGACGGAATACCGGGAAACCCTGTGGCAGCCCTTCTGCCGGGCGGTGAAGCGCTACCGGCTGATTCAGGCGGGGGACAAAATCGCCGTGTGCATTTCCGGGGGCAAGGATTCCATGCTGCTGGCCAAGCTGGTGGAGCTTTTGCACCGCCATTCGGAAGTGCCCTTCGAGGCCGTCTATCTCATTATGGATCCCGGCTACGCCCCCGAAAACCGGGAAAAAGTGGAAAGCAACGCAAAGAAGCTGGAAATCCCCTACACACTGTTTGAAAGCGACATTTTTGAAGCCTCCGCCAGCCAGGAGAAGCACCCCTGCTTCCTGTGCGCCCGCATGCGGCGGGGCTGCCTGTACGGCAAGGCCCAAGCGCTTGGCTGCAACAAGATCGCCCTTGGCCACCATTTCGACGACGTGATCGAAACGGTGCTGATCAGCATGCTGTACGGGGGCCAGCTGCAGGCCATGCCCCCCAAGCTGCGGGCGAAAAACTTTCCCGGCATGGAGCTGATTCGCCCCCTGTACATGGTGCGGGAACAGGACATCATCGCCTGGAAGGACGCCATGGGCCTGTCCTTCATCCAATGCGCCTGCCGGTTCACCGAAGGGGCCGCGGCGGGCGAGCATGAAAGCAAGCGCGCGGAGGTCAAGCGCCTCATTCAAAGGCTGCACGCGGACAACCCCGTGGTGGAGCAGAACATTTTCGGCAGCATCCACAACGTACAGCTGGACACCATGGCCGGATGGAAATACAAGGGAAAAGAGATTTCTTTTCTGGATGATTACATGGAAAGGAGGCCGGAAAATGGAAGGATATAATCCCCGGCTAAAAAAGCTGATGCTTGAAGTGGTGGATAACCAAATTAGGGATAACACGCCACCGGAAACCCGAAAAACGCTGGAACGCCTGATGGCAAACGGCGATACGAGGCAGAAAGCAAAGGAAAAGATTGCCTATGTGGCCGTCCTTCATATCTATGATATTCTCAAAGAGGGCAAAGCCTTCGATCCAATGAAGTATGTAAAAGACCTTGAAGAAATAAAATGACAAAACGAAAGAAGGAAGATTATGGAAATCAATGAACACACCAAAATCAAAGATGTTTTGGCCGCTTACCCCTGGATGCCGGACGCGCTGATTCAAATCGACGAGCGCTTCAAAATCATCCACAACCCCATCGGCAAATTGCTCATCCGCACCGCCACCGTGGGGGACGCCGCGAAAAAGGCGGGATACCCCGTGGGGCAGGTGCTGGAAGAATTGAACAAGCTGATCGCAAAACACGAGGGGTAATTCAGAGTGGAGAGTTGGGAGTTGGGAGTTGAGAGTTGAGATATTAAATGTGTTCGTTCCGTTCTCCGGATTATCTGAATGAAAGCGAAAGCTATAATAAATCTCAACTCTCCACTCTGCGCTCCGCATCACGCTTGTACCGCTCCAGGAAGGAGTGTTCCTCCCCCTCGTGCTTATAACCCGGAAACGTGTCTAAGCACAGGTTGTGCAGGCTGGCGAAAATGCTTTTCTCCACGTCGGGGTTTTGGCGCTTCAATTGCCGAATCAGTTCCTTGATTTCCTTTCGTTTGCCCCCATGGTCGTCCCCCGTTTCCCGCTCGGTGAAGCGGCAGGCGCATTGGATGAAGCGCAAATGATTGTACCGCTGCCACGCTAAAATCGCGTCCTCATGGACGCAGTACAGGGGCCGGATCAGGCTCATGCCGGGGTAATTGTCGCTGTGCAGCTTGGGCAGCATGGCCTGGAGCTGCGCGCCGTACAGCATGCCCATGACGGTGGTTTCGATCACGTCGCTGAAATGATGGCCTAAGGCGATCTTATTGCAGCCTAACTTTTGCGCTTCGCTGTACAAATGCCCCCGGCGCATGCGGGCGCAGAGATAGCAGGGGTTCTTTTCCGTGCCGTTGGCGACCTGAAAAACGTCGGTTTCAAAGACGGTCAAAGGGATGCGGAGCAGCGCCGCGTTTTCCTCGATCAATGCCCTGTTTTCCGGGGCGTAACCGGGATCCATCATCAAAAAGGTCAATTCAAAGGGCGTTTCCGTGTACCGCTGCAGCATCTGCATCAGCTTCGCAAGCAGCATGGAGTCCTTGCCGCCGGACACGCACACGGCGATTTTGTCCCCTTCTTCCACCAGCTCGTAGCGCTTCACCGCCGCGATGAAGGGGTTCCAGATTTCTTTGCGGTACTTTTTGCTGACGCTGCGCTCCGCAAGCTGGCACAAGTCCAATTCCCGCTTCACGGTTTTTCCGCCTCCCCCTGCTTCTTCTGCTTCCAGGCAGCTTTATAGGCTGTCTCTAAAGCAGGCGCGCCGTGGACGCGGTTATTTTTTTCCAAAAAAGCGGCGATGCTGCCCTGTACGCCCTCCACTTCCCGCTCAAATTCCCGGGCGGACACCCGCAGGGCGCGGTTGCCCAGCACGATGGTCTGCTCCGGCCCGTCGGAGGTGGCGACGCGGATGCGGGGCGTGCCCTTGGCCTCGTAGGTGGTTTTTTCGATGAAAGCGTCGGCGGTCTGGGCTTCCTTGGTGTAGCACACGAAAATGTTCAGGTATTTTTCCACCGATCCGGCGTTGCCCGGCACCCGGTAGGCGTCGAACACCAAAATCACGTCCTTGCCCGTGACGCCGCTGTAATTGCACAAAATGTCCATGAGCTGCTGCCGGGCGGCCTGCAAATTGTCCTTCGCCAGGGCTTTCAGCTCTTCCCAGGCGAAAATGATGTTGTAGCCGTCCACCAGCAGTACTTCCCGCTGGGGAACAGCGCCAGGGGCGGCGGGAGCGGCGGAAGAAGCAACGGGCTTCACCGGGGCGAACAATTGGCGGGACTTGACGGGGCCGTAGGTGCGCTCAAAAATCGCCATCAATTCCTCGTCTTCCTTGGCCGTGCCCTGATAGCGCACGGGGGCCTTGGGGGCGGTTTCCGCTTCCTTTGCCGCCTGCTCCTTGATTTCCTTCAATAAGGGCAGATGGGCATAGGAATCCACCTGATCCCAGGGCACATCGAAGCCCGCGCCGTGGGCGCAGAAGATAGAATCGGGGGAATTATACAGGTCGGCCCGGGGATCGTAGGCCCTGGCGGCAATGACCGCCTCGGCGTCGGCGCAGGGCAGATAGGCGGCAAATTCCGCCGCCATGTGCCCCTGGCCCTTGGTGTATATGTTCACCTGCTTGCCGTATGATCCGCACTTGGAGGCGGGGGCCAGGGCGCGCAGAACCAGCAGCCCGTCCGGGGCCGCTTCCGGAGCCTCAAACTCCCCGCCCATGGCGGTCAAATCGGTCATGGCCCGGCCCAAATTTTCTTCGGGCAGGGTCAGTTCCAGGTTCAAATAAGGTTCCAGCAGCACGCTTTCCGCTTTCATCAGGCCCTGGCGAATGGCCCGGTAGGTGGCCTGCCGGAAATCGCCGCCCTCGGTGTGTTTCAGGTGGGCCTTTCCCCCGACCAGGGTGATTTTCATATCCGTGATGGGCGAGCCGGTAAGCACTCCCACATGCACCTTTTCCTTCAAATGGGTCATGATGAGGCGCTGCCAGTTCACCGCCAAATCGTCCAGGGACACAGCGGAGGAAAAGGCCAGGCCGCTGCCCCGCTTGCCGGGCGTCAGCAGCAGATGCACCTCGGCGTAATGGCGCAGGGGTTCATAGTGGCCCACGCCCTCCACGGGGGCGGCAATGGTTTCCCGGTACAGCACGCTTTCATCGGCAAAATCCACGTCCATGCCGAAGCGGTCGTGGCACTGGCGTTTCAGCACCTCCAAATACACGTCGCCCATGGATTGGATGTGGATTTCCCGCTTCTGCTCGATGTATTCCACCCGCATGAGCGGTTCTTCCTCTTCCAGGGTACGCAGATAATCCAGGGCATGATGGATGTCCGTCTGATCCCGGATCAACAGGCGGCAGGAATAGCAGGGCTGAATGAACGCTTCCTTTCCCGCCTTTTCCGCGCCCAAGCCGTCGCCGGGGGCCGTTTTGCTTAAACCCACCACGCAGCACAGGCTGCCCGCCTCCGCCTGCTGCACGGGGGTGTATTTCGCCCCCGAATACTGGCGCAGCTCCGCCGCCTTTTCCGCCCACAGGGTTTCACCGCTTTCGTCCTTCAAGGAAAGCAAATCCCGCACCTTCAGCACGCCGCCGGTGACTTTCAGGAAGGTGAGCCGCGCCCCCTGGGGGTCACGGGCCACCTTGTACACCCGCGCGCCGAAGTCCGAAGGATATTCCGTCTCCGGGTCAAAGTCGCTGAGGGCGTTCAGCAGGTTTTCAACGCCCTCGTTGCGCAGGGCGGAACCGAAATAACAGGGAAACAGCCGCCGCTGCCGGATCAGCTGCCGCACCCGGTAATCGGGCACTTTGCCCTCCTTCAAATAAAAATCCAGGGCCACTTCGTCGCACAGGGCCAGCTTTTCGTCGTCCCGGTCGTTAAAATCCACGATAGCTTCCGGAAGCTGCTTCTGCAAAGCTGAAAGCAGCGCGCTTTTGTCTCCCTGAAAGCGATCCATTTTGTTCACGAACAGGAACACGGGCACCTCGAACCGTTCCAGCAGCTTCCATAAGGTGCGGGTGTGGCTCTGCACCCCGTCCACGGCGCTGATCACCAGCACGCAGGCGTCCAGCACCCCCATCACCCGCTCCGTTTCCCCGGAAAAATCCGTGTGGCCAGGGGTGTCCATGAGAGTGATTTCCTTCTTTTTCCAGGTCAGCACCGCCTGCTTGGAAAAGATGGTGATGCCCCGCTCCTTTTCCATGCGCTCCGTATCCAGGAAAGCGTCGCCGTGATCCACCCGGCCCTGCCTGCGCACCGCGCCGGAAAGAAACAGCAGCGATTCGGACAGGGTGGTTTTCCCCGCGTCCACGTGGGCCGCCAGCCCGATCACGCATCCCTTTCCAGCCATGGCTTTCCGCTCCTTTTCCAGTTTTATTCAGTATACCATATCGGGCGGCTATATGCCAGCACAATCTTTGCGGCCCTGTTCTCGCTGAAAAAAGAGTGCAGCAAAAGCTCAGCAAAAACGCGGGCCTTTGATTTTTCATAGACAAAAGCCCAAAAAAATGCTACAATATAAATTGGAATGTTATGCTGACTTTCGGGAGGTAGGACCCTTGAACGAACAGGAAAACGCCCGGCTGGAGAAGCTTTTGGAAACCGTGCAGAAGCCCGCCCGCTACATCGGCGGGGAAATGAACAGCGTGCGCAAGGATTGGGACAGCGTGCGCTGCACCTTCGGCTTCTGCTTTGCCGACACCTATGAGATCGGCATGAGCCACTTAGGCATGAAAATTTTGTATTATCTCATCAACCAGCGGCCCGACGCCCTGTGCGAACGGCTCTTCATGCCGGACGCGGACATGGCGGACAAAATGCGGGAAGAAAACATTCCCCTCTTTTCCCTGGAAAGCCGCAAGGCCCTGAACCATTTCGACATCGTGGGCTTCACCCTGCAATACGAAATGAGCTATACCAACATTTTGGAAATGCTGGACTTAGGCCGCATCCCCATTTTCGGCAAGGATCGCGGGGAAACCGATCCCATCGTGGTGGCGGGTGGCCCCTGCGCCTTTAACCCGGAAAATTTGGCGTATTTCATCGACGCTTTTATGATCGGCGACGGCGAGGACGTGATGCACGAGCTGATCGACGTGATCCGGGACGGGCGGGAAGCGGGCCTTTCCCGGAAAGACATTTTGCGGAATTTGGCGAAGCTGGAGGGCGTGTACGTGCCGTCGCTGTACGACGTGGAATACAACGAGGACGGCACCCTGAAATCCTTTGCGCCCAACGACCCTGCCGCCCCCAAGACGGTGAAAAAGCGGGTGGTGAAAGACCTGTCCTCCGCCGTGTATCCAGAAGCGATTCCCGTTCCCTACACGGAAATCGTGCATGACCGCATGGTGCTGGAAATCATGCGGGGCTGCACCCGGGGCTGCCGCTTCTGCCAGGCGGGCATGCTGTACCGCCCGGTGCGGGAGCGCAGCATGGAAAGGCTGCTGGAACTGGCGGATAAATTGCAGCAGTCCACCGGCTACGAGGAAATGAGCCTTTCGTCCCTTTCCTCCGGGGATTTCACCTGCCTGCCCCAGCTGATCCAGGCCCTCATGGATCGGTACAAGGAAAAGCGGGTGAGCGTGAGCCTGCCCAGCATGCGCATCGACAACATCGTGAAGCAGAGCTTAGAAGAAACCCAGCAGGTAAAGAAATCAGGCCTCACCCTGGCCCCCGAGGCGGGCACCCAGCGGCTTCGGGACGTGATCAACAAGGGCGTTACCGAAGAAGACCTGATCCGCTCCGTCACCGACGCTTTTGAGTGCGGCTGGAGCAGCGTCAAGCTCTACTTCATGATGGGCCTGCCCACGGAAACGGACGAGGATTTGCAGGGCATCGGCCATCTTGCCAAAAAGGTGGTGGACGCCTACTATTCCCTGCCCAAGGAAAAGCGCAGCAAAAACGGCGTGCGGGTGACGACCTCGGCTTCCGTGTTCGTGCCCAAGCCCTTCACTCCTTTCCAGTGGGCCGCCCAGGACACCCTGGAAACGGTACACGAAAAGCAGGCGAAGCTGCGGCAGTATTTGAAGCTCAAAAACGTGCACTTCAACTGGCACGAAAGCGAGCTTTCCCTGCTGGAAGCCTGCATTTCCCGTGGCGACCGCCGCATTTGCGACGTGATTTACGCCGCCTGGAAGCGGGGCTGCCGCCTGGACAGCTGGATGGAGCATTTCAAGTACGACCAGTGGCTGGGCGCTTTTGAAGATTGCGGCTTAGACGTGGCTTTCTACGCCTACCGGGAGAGGCCCTATGACGAGCTGCTGCCCTGGCAGTTCGTGGACGCGGGGGTGACCATGGCCTACCTGCAAAAGGAAAACGAAAAGGCCAAGCAGGTGAAAACCACCCCCGACTGCCGCCACGGCTGCAACGGCTGCGGCCTGCACACCTGGGGGGTGTGCGACTGGGTGAAGAATCCGCCGCTGAAAGGCAAAGCGCAGACCGCCGCGCCACTTGCTGATTAAAAAGAGTTCAGAGTGGAGAGTTGAGAGTGGAGATTTATATAGCTGAATGATTCAGAATCTGTTATCCAGACTATTTTATCTCAACTCTCAACTCCCAACTCTCAACTCTACTCCGTATCCCCTCTTTCTTTTGAAAGGTCGTAATAGAACATGAAGATGATCGTCGTATTCGAGAAGGCTCCCCGCCTGCGCCACATCGGGCATCTTGACCTGATGCGGGCCATGCAGCGGGCTTTGCGTAGAAGCGGCCTGCCGCTTCGCTATTCCCAGGGGTTCAATCCCCATATTTTGCTCACCTTCGCCGCTCCCCTTTCCGTGGGCATGCCGGGGAAGCGGGAAGTGATGGAGGTGCCCATCGAGGGGGAAATGACCGGGGAGGCGTTCTTGGAAAAGCTCTCTGCTTCCCTGCCGCCGGATTTGCCCGTGCTTTCCGTTCAGCCCGTGGACGACCGGCATCCCGCCCCCATGGCGCTGCTCACCGCCGCCATGTATCAGGCGGAATTGGAAAGGTTGCCGGAGGGCTTTTCGGAAACGGTGGAAAAATTCTTGGCGCAGAAGGAAATCCCCGCCATCCGCAAAACCAAAACGGGCATGAAGCCCTGCGACCTCCGGCCCATGATCTACGGCCTGACCCTGAACGGGAACACCCTGACCATGGTGCTGGCCCTGTGCGAAAGCGCCACCTGCAAGCCGGACTTGCTCCTTTCCTCCCTGTTTGAGTTCGCGGGCGCAGAACGGCCCCGGGCGCTGATTACCCGCACCCAATTGTTAGGCGAAAAGGACGGGGCGCTGGTGCCCCTGGAAAGCCTATGAGCAAACAAATCTTGATGGAAGTCCGGGACGGGCAGCGGGAAATCGCCCTGCTGGACGGCAAGCGCCTGCTGGCCTTTTTCCAGGACGAAGGCGGCGGCGTCGAAGCCGAGCAAATCTATTTCGGCGTGGTGGATCGCATCGTAAAAGGCATGGAAGCCTGTTTCGTGCGTTTGGGCAAAGATCAGATGGGCTTCCTTCCATTTTCCGAGTGCAGGGAAAAACCGCGCTCTGGGGACAGGCTCTTGGTGCAGGTGAAAAAGCCTCCTATCGGGGAAAAAGCGCCCTACCTCACCGCCGACATCGCCTTGGCGGGACGGTATGCGATTCTGACGCCCTGCTCCGCCCGGTTTGCCGTGTCCCAGAAGATCACAGAAGAAACGGAACGGACTCGGCTAAAGAACATTGCCGCGAAGCTGGCCCCAGCGGGCTGCGGGCTGGTGATGCGCACGGAAAGCGCGGACGCGGCAGAAGAAGATATGGCCGCCGACGTAAACGCTTTATCCGCCGCATGGAACGAGATTCAGGAAAAGCAGAAAACAGCACAGGCTCCCTGCCTCCTGAAAGGCCGGGAGGACGCGCTTGCCCGGCTCCTGCGGGACGAGCATGGGGAAATCTCCGAAATCCTAACCAATACCCCGGAGGCCCTGCCGCCCCTGTCCCTCCCCGTGCGCTCCTGCGCAAACCCCTTCGACCTGTACAGCGTGCGGGCCAAGCTGGAAAAATCCATGCAGCGCAAGGTGTGGCTGGACTGCGGGGGGTATCTCATTATCGACCGGACGGAAGCCCTCACCGTCATCGACGTGAACAGCGGAAAATTCACCGGCGACAAAACCGGCACGGAAAACACCTTTGTAAAGCTCAACGTGGAGGCGGCCCAGGAAACCGCCCGCATCCTGCGCTTGCGGAACATCGGCGGCATTATCATCATCGACTTTGTGGATATGCAGAGCGAGGACAGCCGCGCCGCCGTGCAAAAGGCCCTGGAAGACGCCCTGCGGGACGACCCGGTGAAGGCTGTGGTGCATGGGTTCACTACGCTGGGGCTGATGGAAATGACGAGAAAAAAGAATTGAAAGAGAGTTGAGAGTTGAGAGTTGAGAGTTGAGATCATGATTTGAAAAATGTGAGAACCCGCATTTGGAAAAACTATATCATCTCAACTCTCCACTCTCAACTCTCCACTCTGGCATGAAAGTCGGAGGATCAATCATGTTACGAGAAGAAACTATCCGTGTTTCCCCGGAGGAAATGGCGGCCCAGCGGCAGTTTGCGAAAGAATTTGAAGCGCTTAAAGACCGCCCCCGGACCTACCACATCGTCACCTACGGCTGCCAGATGAACGCCCACGATTCGGAAAAGCTGGCGGGCATGCTGGAGGACATGGGATTGACCGCCGCCCCCACGCGGGAGGAAGCGGACTTTGTGCTGCACAACACCTGCTGCATCCGGGACAACGCCGAGCGTAAGGCCTTAGGCAACGTGACGTGGCTGAAAGAAATCAAGAAAGAGCGCCCGGAAATGCTCATCGGGGTCTGCGGCTGCATGGTGCAGGAGCCGGGCATGGCGGAAAAAATTCTGCGGCAATATCCCTTTGTGGACGTGGCCTTCGGCACGGGCAACATTTATCAATTGCCCGAATTACTCTACCGCGCCGCTTCCACCCGCCGCCGGACGGTGGCCGTGCCGGAGGAGCAAAGCACCCTCATCGAGGGCCTGCCCATCCGGCGGGAATCCCCCTTCCAGGCCTATGTGACCATCATGTATGGCTGCAATAATTTCTGCTCCTACTGCATCGTGCCCTATGTGCGGGGCCGGGAGCGCAGCCGCACCCCGGACGATATTCTCCGGGAGGTGGAAACCCTGCAAAAGCAGGGCGTTCAGGAAATCATGCTGCTGGGCCAGAACGTCAATTCCTACGGCAACGACGTGCCCGGCGGCCTCACCTTCCCCCAACTGCTGCATAGGGTGGCGGAAACCGGTATTCCCCGGATCCGCTTCATGACCAGCCACCCCAAGGATTTATCCGATGCGCTGATTCGGGAAATGGCGGAAAATCCCGCCCTGTGCCGCCACCTGCACCTGCCCGTGCAAAGCGGCAGCAACCGCATTTTGCAGGCCATGAACCGACGCTACACCCGGGAAAGCTATTTGGAAAAAGTGGAAAAAATACGCAAGGCCGCCCCGGATGTGGGCCTGACCACGGACATCATCGTGGTCTTCCCCGGCGAAACGGATCAGGACTTTGAGGACACCATGGATTTGGTGCGCACCGTTCAGTACGACAGCGCCTTCACCTTCATCTATTCCCCCCGCACGGGCACCCGCGCCGCCGATATGCCGGGCCGCATCGACCCGGCGCTTGCCACGGAGCGCATCGAGCGCCTGATCGCCCTGCAAGAAGAAATGACCCAGAAGCGCTTCGCCGAAATGATCGGCAAAACGGAGTCCGTCTTAGTCACCGGCGCTTCCAAACGGAACGAAAACCAGATCACCGGCAAAACCTCCCGGAACATCAGCGTCAATTTTGAAGGCAGCGCCGGTTTGGTGGGCAGGATCGTGAAGGTTAAGATCACCGCCGCCAGCAAAACCACCCTGAAAGGGCAACTTGAAGAAACCTAAGCCGCCAAGGAGGACGCCTGTGGATTATCAAACGGAAAGCCTGATCCTTCACTTCGTGACGGAGGACGATTTATCCGAAGTGGCCCGGACGTGGCCCTCCGATCACCGCCCGGTTTCCGAACAGGAAGCCCGGGACGCCATCGCTTCCATGCGCGAAAACTACGAAAAGAACACCAAAGGCCGTATCTGCCATTTGTGCCTCGCGGTCTGCGGAAAGAGTGATCCCCATACCATCATGGGCTGGTGCGGCCTGGACGGCAGAAGAAGCCAGAGGGAGCCGGAAATCTTCATCCTGCTGGACGAACCATACCGCAATCAAGGGTACGGGACGCAGATCGTGAAGGAGCTTTTGCGCGTGGCGGCGGAGGGTTTTTCCCTGACCGGCGTTCACGGAGGCTGCGCCAAGGACAATATCGCTTCCCGCCGGGCCATGGAAAAGGGCGGCATGAGGCAGTACGGCACGGAAGACAACGGCGACCCCTTGTTCCGGTTCACCCCCGCAAAGGAGAAAATCATCAAAATCAAAAAAGGAGAAGCATCATGAGTCAGTCAGTCATTGAAAAGGCCAAGGAATTGGCGGGCGTCATCGCCCAGTCCCCGGAATACATCGCCATGCGGGCCACGGAGGACGCCGCCGGGCAGGACGAGGCATTGCAGGAATTATTCAAAAAGTACGACGGCATCCATCGGGACATCGAGGAAATCACCCTAAAAAAGGAACCGGACTTCGACCAGATGGACGCCCTGGCCCGGGAACTGGAAGAAGTGCAGCAGCAGATCAAGGTCATGCCCATGTATCAGGCCCTCCAGGGCGCCCGGAAGCAGTTTTCCGATATGATGGGCCAGGTGAACGGCGAGCTTTCCGCCGTATTAAACCCCAACGGCAATGACCGCGGCGGATGCAGCGGCAACTGCGCCGCCTGCGGCGGGTGCGGCTAAGATCAGAGAACAGAGTTCAGAGTTCAGATTGAATAGTGGGTACGCTTTGGGGTTCTGAATTGTCCAGCTATATAAATCTGCACTCTGAACTCTCCGCTCTGAACTCTTCACTTTTCACTTTTGTACCAAAGGAGCGTCTTGCTTATGGCTACCCTTTCCCCCATGATGCAGCAATACATGCGCCTGAAAGAACAGAACCCGGACACCCTGCTCTTTTTCCGGGTGGGCGATTTTTACGAAATGTTCTTTGAGGACGCCCTCACCGCCAGCCGGGAGCTGGAACTGACCCTGACGGGCAAGGAATGCGGCCTAAAGGAGCGCGCCCCCATGTGCGGCGTGCCCTATCACGCCGTGGACACTTACGTGGCCCGGCTGGTGGAACGGGGCTATCGGGTAGCCATCGGGGAACAGATGGAGGACCCGGCGCTTGCCAAGGGGCTAGTGGATCGGGACGTGATCCGCATCGTCACGGCGGGCACCCTGACCGATTCCTCCGTCATCGGGGAAAAGCGGAACAATTTCCTCTGTTCCGTGTGCGTGAACGGCAAGCGCTGCGGCGTGGCTGCCTGCGACGTATCCACCGGGGAATTTTTCGTGCAGCAGATGGAGAACACCCCCGCTGCCCTGAAAGCGGCCCTGGACGCCCTGGCTCCCGGCGAAATCATCACCAACAGCCCGGAAACGGCCCAGCCCTGCGCCGCCATCGTGTGCCGGAACTACGCCGCCGCCGCGTACCAGAGCCAGACCGCCAGGGAAACGCTGCTGACCCACTTCGGCGTTTCTTCCCTGATCGCCCTGGGCCTGGACGCTTCCCTTTCCGTGGCCGCCCAGGCCGCCGGGGCGCTGATGCGATATCTGAACGAAACACAGAAGAACGCCCTCCAGCATATTTCCGCCCTGCGGGTGATCGAAAAGGGCGACGTGATGCCCCTGGACGCTTCCACCCGCCGGAATTTGGAGCTGACCGAAACCATCCGAAGCCGCAGCGCCAAGGGGTCGCTTTTGTCCATCTTAGATGAAACCGTCACCGCCATGGGCGGCAGGCTTCTGCGCTCCTGGGTGGAAAAGCCTCTTTTGAGCAAAGAAAAAATCGAAGCCCGGCTGTCTGCCGTGGAGGCGTTTTACAGCCAGCACGTGCTTTCCCAGAACCTAAGGGATCAGCTTTCCCAGGTGTACGATATGGAACGGCTGCTGGCGAAAGTGTCTTATCATACGCTCAACGCCAGGGATTGCTTAAGCCTTTTGCGCTCCCTGGAAAAGGCCCCGGAAATCATCACGCTGCTTGGCAACGTGCCGGGGGACGCGGTTTCCTTCCTAAAGGATTTGCTTGACCCCCTGCCGGAGCTGACCGATCTTTTGCGCCGGGGCATTTCCCCCGACGCGCCGCTGCAATTGTCCGACGGCAATTTCATCCGGGCCGGGTTCAATGAACAGCTGGACGAACTGCGCCGGGCCTCCACCGAGGGCAAACAGTGGATTTTGGACTTGGAAGCCAAGGAGCGGGAGGAAACGGGCATCAAGAACCTGCGCATCCAGTACAACCGGGTATTCGGCTATTACATCGAGGTGACCAAATCCAATTACTCTCTGGTGCCCCTGCGCTACCGCCGCCGCCAGACCTTAGCCAACAGCGAGCGCTTCATCACCGACGAACTGCAGGCGATCGAAAGCAAGGTCACCGGCGCGCAGGAGCAGGCCGCCAAGCTGGAAATGACGCTGTTTGAGCAGATTCGGGACGAGATCAGCGCCAATATGGGCCGGCTTCAATCCACGGCCTTGGCGTATAAGACTTTGGACGCCCTGCTGTCCCTGGCGCGGGTGGCGCTGCTGAATCACTACACCCGGCCCCGCATCAACGAGGAAGGGGTCATCGACATCAAGGACGGCCGCCATCCCGTGGTGGAAAGCACCCTGCCGGACATGGACTTCGTGCCCAACGACACCTATTTGGACACCCAGGAGCATCGGGTGCAGATCATCACCGGCCCCAACATGGCAGGCAAAAGCACCTACATGCGGCAGGTGGCGCTGATTACCCTCATGGCCCACATGGGTTCCTTCGTGCCCGCAAGGGAGGCCGATATTTCCCTGGTGGACGGGGTGTATACCCGCGTGGGCGCATCCGACGATTTAGCCACGGGCCAGAGCACCTTCATGGTGGAAATGAGCGAAATGGCCTATATCCTGCGCAACGCCACCAATAAATCCCTGGTGATCCTGGACGAGATCGGGCGCGGCACCAGCACCTTCGACGGCCTTTCCATCGCCTGGGCAGCGGTGGAATATTTAGCCGACCAGAAAAAATCCGGGGCCAAGACCCTGTTCGCCACCCACTACCACGAATTATCGGAATTGGAAGGGCACTTGGAGGGAGTCAACAACTTCTGCGTGTCCGTCAAGGAGCACGGGGAGGAAGTGATCTTCCTGCGCAAGATCGTCCCCGGCGGTGCGGACAAGAGCTTCGGCGTGTACGTGGCGCACCTGGCGGGGGTTCCCCGGCCCGTGGTGGCGCGTGCCCAGGAGATCATGGCCCGCTTAGAAGTCAACAACGTGAACCAGAACACCATCGGCCAGAACATTTTGGGCGCGGGCCACAAAAAGAAGAACGAACAGGTGGATTTGATGGAGTACCAAAAAACGGAGTTCGTGGAGGAAATCCGCGCCCTGGACGTGATGGCCATGACGCCCATCGACGCGCTGAATAAATTGTTCCTGCTGAAAGAAAAAGCGATGAAGCTGTGACCTTGAAAAAAGGAGGGATTCTCGTGAAACGTTCTCTGGTTGCTCTGCTGATCCTCATGCTCTGCGTTTCCCTGCTTCCCGCTTCCCTGGCCGATGAAGCCAAACCCGAAACCTTCACCAGCGGGGATTATCAGTATATCCTGCTGGAAGACGGAACGGCGAAGATAACAAAATGGAGTGGAAAAGCAGCTGATTTGGTCATTCCATCCACGCTGGATGGTCATTCCGTTACAAGCATCGGAAAGAAGGCGTTCTGCTATTGCGACAGCCTGACCAGCGTGATTATTCCTGAGAGCATCCCCAGCATTGGGGATTGGGCGTTCTCCGGTTGCTCCAGCCTGACCAGCATGACCATTCCCAACAGCGTTACCAGCATCGGGGATAGGGCGTTCTCCGGTTGCTCCAGCCTGACCAGCATGACCATTCCCAACAGCGTCACCAGCATTGGGAATGAGGCGTTCTCCAGTTGCTCCAACCTGACCAGCGTGACCATCCCCGACAGCGTCACAAGTATCGGAATAAATCCCTTCATTTATTGTGACAAACTGACCGATATTCTGGTATCCCCGGATCATCCCGCGCTGGCAGTCATCAACGGCGTACTGTTCAGCAAGGCGGACAAGCGATTGATCTGTTATCCCAGTTCCTTTACAGCGAAAGAATACGCCATCCCCCAGGGAATTCAAATCATCGGGAATGAGGCGTTCTCCCGCTGCTTCAGCCTGACCAGCGTGACCATTCCAGACAGCGTCGCCAGCATCGGCGATGGGGCGTTCTACTGTTGCCCCGGCCTGATCAGCGTGATCCTTCCCGACAGCGTCACAAGTATCGGGGATTCAGCGTTCTACTGGTGCTCCAGCCTGACCAGCGTGACCATCCCCGACAGCGTCACAAGTATCGGAATAAATCCCTTCATTCGTTGTGACAAACTGATCGATATTCTGGTATCCCCGGATCATCCCGCGCTGGCAGTCATCGACGGCGTGCTGTTCAGCAAAGCGGACAAGCGATTGATTTGTTATCCCAGTTCCTTTACAGCGAAAGAATACGTGATCCCCCAGGGGATTCAAATCATCGGGAATAGGGCGTTCTACGAGTGCTCCAGCCTCATCTGCGTGACTATCCCGAACAGCGTCACAAGTATCGAGGATTCAGCATTCTACAAGTGTTCCAGCCTCACCAGCGTATCCATTCCCGACAGCGTAGCCAGCATTGGGGATTGGGCGTTCTACTGGTGCTCTGGCTTGACCAGCGTGTCCATTCCCAACAGCGTCACAAGCATCGGGATTGCGGCGTTTTCCGGATGCTCCAGCCTGACCAGCGTGACCATTCCCGACAGCGTCACAAGCATTGGCGAGGGGACGTTTCTCGGGTGCTCCAGCCTGACCGGCGTGATAATCCCGTCCAGCGTCACAAGCATCGGCGAGGGGGCGTTCTCCGGCTGCTCCGGCCTCACCGCCACAGTGGGCCGGGACAGCTATGCCAAACAATACTGCATCGACCATGGAATCAAATATATGTATTTCGACAGCCTGGACTGGCTGAACAACTGATTTTGTAACGGGCAAGTCCCGTTCGGATCAATCATTCCCGGCTGAACAATTACAGAAGCAGGAGTATCATTCATGGAAATCGCTCACATTCGTCAACTCCCCCCCGAAGTCATCGGCCAAATCGCAGCCGGGGAAGTGGTGGAACGGCCCGCCGCCGCCATCAAGGAACTGGTGGAAAACAGCATGGACGCGGGCGCTACGGCCATCACCGTGGACATCAAGGAAGGGGGACTGGCCTCTTTCCGGGTGGCGGACAACGGCAGCGGCATCCAGCCCAGCGACATTCGCTTGGCCTTCGCCCGCCACGCCACTAGCAAAATCCGCACCGCCGAGGATTTGTACGGCGTGCGCTCCCTGGGTTTCCGGGGCGAGGCTTTGGCCTCCATTGCGGCGGTGAGCAAGCTCACCTGCCAGACCCGCGCCAGGGGCCAGGAGATGGGCGTGCTGGTGCGCAACGAGGGCGGCGACATTTTGAGCATTCAGGACGCCGCCTGCCCGGAGGGCACCACCTTCACGGTGAAGGAGCTGTTTTACAACGCCCCGGTGCGCCGGAAGTTCCTCAAAAAACCCGCATCCGAAACCGCCGCCGTTTCCGAGCTTATGGCCCGGCTGATTCTTTCCCACCCCGCCACCTCCTTCCGTTTCATGGCGGACGGGAAGCTGGTCTATTTCAGCGCCGGGGACGGGAATTTAGACAGCGCCATTATGAGCGTGTACGGCACGGACACCTTGAAGCTGCTGACCAAGATCGAAGGCAGCATGAACGGCGTGATGCTCTCCGGCTTCGTGGGCGTGGGCGACGCGGGCCGGGGCAACCGGAGCCACGAGCATTTCTTCTTAAACGGCCGGGCCATGAAAAGCCCCCTTTTGTCCTCCGCCGTGGAAAACGCCTGCCGCCAGCGGGTGACCATCGGGCGGTTCCCCATGTGCGTGCTGCACCTGACCATGCCCTTTGAAAACGCCGACGTGAACGTACACCCCAACAAGTGGGAGGTGCGCTTTTCGGACGAGCGGGGCGTGCGGGCGGCAGTGGAGACCATCGTATTTGAAGCCCTGGAAAAGACCAACGCCGCGCCGCCCATCCCGCCCATGTATCTGCCGCCGGAAAACGCGGCCCCGGCCCCCGCCCCGGCGAAAATCCAGGTCACTCAGCCCGCGCCGCCGCCGGAGGACGCCCCCGCCGCGTTAAAAAAGCCGGATAACCGGCTGAGCGCCTTTACGGAGGACGGGGCCCTGCCCACCTTCGCGCCCCCCGCTCCAAAAAAGGAAGCGGTCCCCATCCTGCCGCCTCCCGCACCCGTCCGGCCCGCCGCGCTGCGGGATTCCGGCGCGTCTCTGCTGCCGCCCCGGCCCAACCCGGAAAAGCCCCCGGAAATGCCCGCCCCCCTTGCCGAACCGGAGCAGGTGCAGGCCCCCACGGTGGAAGCGGCCTTCCAGCAAAAGCCCATTCGCGTATTAGGCGTGGCCTTCAACACTTACATCGTCATGGAATACGGCGACCTGCTGATTCTGTCCGATCAGCACGCGGTACATGAACGGCTGTTATACGAGCAGTTCATGCGGGAAACCGCCGCCGCTCCCGCCAGCCAAGCCCTGCTGATTCCCCTGATGGTGAACCTGTCCCCGGCGGAATACGCCTGTTATGAAGAAAACAAGGAAACGCTGGAAAAAGCGGGCTTCGACCTTGCCCCCTTCGGGGACGGCACGGTGCAGCTTCGCGGCGTGCCCATCGTGCTGGGCCAGCCCCAGGCGGAAAGCTGCCTGCTGGAAGCCCTGGACGAACTGACGGAGAACCCTTCCCTGCCCCCCGCCGACCGCACCAGCCGGGTGATTCAAATGGCCTGCAAGCACGCGGTCAAGGGCGGCGAACGTCTGCCGGAGGAAAGCGTGAAGCAATTGATCCGGGACGTGATCGAGCAAAAAGTCACCCCCACCTGCCCCCACGGACGGCCGCTGATGGTGCAGATCACGAGGAACGAACTGGAAAAACGGTTCAGGAGAATACAGAGCTAAAAGTGAAAAGTGGAAAGTGAAAATTGAAAATTTATTATGTGTGCGTATATCGGTTTCCCCATTCAGTATGCGATCATTAAAGACTATACAAAATTCCACTTTCCACTTTTCACTTTCCACTTTAATGCCGAAAGAAAGAAAAAATCATGAGCAAAAAGCGCGTCTTGGGCCTCGTCGGCCCTACGGCCAGCGGGAAAACGGCCCTGTCCCTGCTGGTGGCGGAACGGTTAGGCGGGGAAATCCTGTGCATGGATTCCATGCAGATTTACCGTGGCATGGACATCGGCACGGCCAAGCCCACGAAGGAAGAACAGGCACGGGTGCCCCATCATTTGCACAGCTTTTTGAACCCCGACGAGGCTTTTTCCGTGTCTCAATACGCCCAGAAAGCCCGGGAGGTCATCGAACGGGTAAAAGTCCCCATTCTGGTGGGCGGCACGGGCATGTATCTGCAATCCCTGTCCCTGCCCATGGATTACGGGGCGGTTGGCGGGGATGAAGAAATCCGGAAAAAGTATCACGAAATCGCCGATACCCAGGGAGTGGACGCCCTGCACGACCTTTTGAAGCAGGTCGATCCCCTGTCCGCACAAAAGCTCCACCCCAACGATGTGCGCCGGGTGGTGCGTGCCTTAGAGGTGTACGACCTGACCGGCGTGCCCCTGTCCAGCCAGAAAATGCCGGAGCGGTCGGACGCGCCTTATGATTTTCAACTGTACGCCATCGAAATACCCCGGAATGTTTTGTATGACCGGGTGGAGCGCCGGGTGGATGAAATGATGCGGCAAGGTCTATTGGACGAAGTGCGGCGTTTGAAGGAAAGCGGCCTTTCCCCCGACGCCCAGAGCATGCAGGGCTTGGGCTACAAGGAGCTGTGGCCCGTGCTGACCGGAGAAACGAGCCTTTCCGACGCGGTAAGCCTCTTAAAGCTCCGCACCCGGCACTACGCCAAGCGTCAGCTCACTTGGTTCAAGCGGGACGAGCGGATTCATTGGCTCCCCTGGACGCCGGGACAGGATTTGGAACCGCTGGCGGATTTGATACGTCGGCAATATATCTGCAATCGGGAACGAGGAAAACAAAATGATTGATTGCGGCGCTGTTTTATGGTAAAATAAAATGGAAGGAGGCGATCAAAATGACAATGACTGTGGATGAACTGCATCGTTCCTCTGAATTAGAAAAAACCAAGCAGATGCTTTCCGCCCTGAATGACTGGCAGATTCAAGCGGTTCAGGCGTTCATTAAAGATTTTGTCACCAATCCTGCGGAGAAAAGCCCCTTCCGGCCCTTGACAGAGAAAGAATTGATTGAGCGCATTGACAGAGGAATTGCGCAGGGAAAACGTGGAGAATATCAGGATGCGGAAGAATTTGAAGCAGAATTGATGAAAGAGTTTGGGCTGAAATGATGAAAAAATACAAAGTTGTCATAACATCGGAAGCCCGAAATGATTTGCGAAATATCACCGCATATATTTTAAAAGTACTCAAAAATCAACAAGCCTCCAAAAACGTATTAAGCGATTTTGCACAGACCCGCAAAGTTTTAAGTGCAACAGCCGGAAGTATAAAAGAATCCGACAGTAAAATTTTGCGTCATCGTGACTTGAAACGAATCAATTTCAGAAGCCACAATTATTTTCTGCTTTTCTACATCGAGGGTAACAATGTTGTAGTAACGAACATTTTTCATGATCTGCAAGATTATGAAAAAAAGATGGTTTGACCGGATCAGCGGATAGCGGTTCATTCTTGATATCAGGGGGTGTTATCCCCCTTTTTTCTATCAGACATCTATGGAAGGAGCTTTTCATGAATATATCTTCTTTGATCGCCCAGGCGGAACGGGACTGCGGGCCCGTATTTGCTGCCCTGGAAGAAACGGAAATGAAAAACACCCGGCGGGTGCTGGACGCTTTCCGGGCGGAGGACATTGCCGCGCGGCACTTTGCCCCCACCACGGGGTACGGTTATGACGATATCGGCCGGGACGCCCTGGAACGGGTCTTCGCCCGGCTTTTCGGGGCGGAAAGCGCCATCGTGCGGCCTTCCATCGCCTGCGGTACGGCGGCGCTGTCCCTGTGCCTGTTTGGGCTGCTGCTGCCGGGGGACGAATTGCTGTCCATTACCGGCACGCCCTACGATACCATGGAAACAGTGATCGGCCTTTCCGGCAACGCGCCGGGAAATCTCAAGGAAATGGGCGTTTCCTACGCGCAGGTGGAAATGGCAGAAAATCAAACGAAGATCGACGTGCCCGGCGTGCTGGACGCCATCAAACCCCATACCAAGGTCATTCTGATCCAGCGCAGCCGGGGCTACGCCTGGCGGGCGTCCCTGCGGCCCGAAGAAATGCGGGAAGTGATCGAATCCGTTCACAACCTTCGCCCGGATATCTTCGTCATGGTGGATAACTGCTACGGGGAGTTCATCTGCGAGAACGAACCCACCCACTTCGGCGCGGACGTGTGCGTGGGCAGCCTGATCAAAAACGCAGGGGGCGGCCTGGCCCCCACCGGGGCGTATTTAGCGGGCACAAAGCGGGCCATTGAACGCATCGAAGCGCGGCTCACCGCCCCCGGCTTAGGCCGGGAGGTGGGCAGCTACGCCGCCAGCTATCAGCCCTTCTATCAAGGCCTGTTCATGGCACCCCATACCGTCACCCAGGCCCTGAAAACAGCCATTTTGGCGGCTCGGACCTTTGAACTGCTGGGCATGAAAACCACCCCGGCCTTTGACGCGCCCCGGGCCGACATCATTCAGGCCATCGAAATGGGCGACCCGCAAAAGCTGATCGCCTTCGTGCAGGGCATCCAGGCCGCGTCCCCCATCGACGCCAGCGCCGTGCCCGAACCCTGGGATATGCCCGGCTACACCGATCAGGTCATCATGGCGGCGGGCACCTTCGTGGGCGGGGCCTCCATCGAGCTTTCCGCCGACGCGCCCATGCGAGCGCCCTTCACCGTGTACCTTCAAGGGGGCCTCACCTACGCCCACGGAAAAATCGCCCTGATTTCCGCCCTGGAAGAGATGGCATGACTTGATTTTTGGAAGAACAGGCGTTATAATTGTGGTAAAGTTTTCCAAATCAACAAAAAGGAGCGCGAACCATGAAAGCATTGTTCATCGGCGGCACGGGGGTCATCAGCACCTCCATTTCCCGCCTGCTGGTTTCCAAGGGCTGGGATTTGACCCTGCTCAACCGGGGCAGCAGGCCCCAAGACGTGCCCGGCGCGAAGCAATTGATCCTGGACGTCAACGACGAAGCGGCGGTAAAGAAAGCCATTGAAAACGAGCATTTCGACGTGGTGGCGGACTTCATCGCCTTCGTGCCCGCCCAGGCGGAACGGGACATCCGCCTGTTCAAAGGCAAGACCGACCAGTACATCTTCATCAGCTCCGCATCCGCCTACCAGAAGCCCCTGTCCAGCCCGGTCATCACCGAGGCCACGCCCCTGCACAATCCCCATTGGGAATATTCCCGGAACAAGGCGGCCATTGAAGAACTGCTCATGAAGGAATACCGGGCTTCCGGCTTTCCCGTCACCATCGTGCGGCCCAGCCACACCTTCAACTTCCGCTCCATGCCCGTGGCCGTTCACGGCGACAAGGGGGCGTGGCAGGTGATGAAGCGGATGATGGAAGGCAAGCCCGTACTCATGCCCGGCGACGGCAGCAGCCTGTGGGCCGTGCTGAACAGCGAGGATTTCGCCCCCGCCTTCGCGGGCCTCATGGGCAACATCCACGCCATCGGCCAGGCCGTGCAGATCACGGGAGAAGAGCTGCTCACCTGGAACCAGATCATGGAGAGCGTGGCCAAGGCCGTGGGCGGGGTGTACAAGCCCTGCTATGTGCCCACCGACCTGCTCATGAAAGCGGCCAAATACGATTTTGAAGGGGCGCTGTTAGGCGATAAATCCAACACCGTGATTTTCGACAACGCCCTGGCCCATCGGCTGGTTCCCACCTGGAAAATTCAAAAACGCTTCGATCAGACCTGCCGGGAAAGCGCCGCTTACTTCCTGGCTCACCCGGAATTGCAAATCGAGGATCCGGAATTTGACCGCTTCTCAGACGCCGTGGCGGACATCATGCAGGCGGCGGGAGAGAAGATCGCGGCGCTGTAAAAACATGAAAGAAAGCGGGCAAACGAATCCTTGCGTTATTAGCGGAATTATGATAAAATTATATCATAAATAATGCTTGGAGGGAGCTTGCATGTCTCAAATCAGACCTGTATCTGATCTTCGCAACAATTTTGCCGAAATCTCCCGTGCCGTACACGAAACCCGTGAACCCATGATCCTGACAAAAAACGGCTATGGCGATATGGTGGTATTCTCCTACGAGGAATACCAAAAGGTTCAGTACGAAATGATGGTGGCGCGGGAGCTGCGCGCCGCCGAGCTGGAAGCTGAAACCACAACGGAACGCTTCACCCACGAGGAAGTGATGCGGGACATCCGCGCAAAAATCAAGGCGGTGAACGACCGGCATGTATAAAGTCGTTTACCTGCCCACCGCCCGGTGGCAGCTGACGGAAGCGGCGCTCTATATCGCTTCCGAGCTGTCCGCCCCCGGCGCCGCCGAAAATCTGCTGAACGAAGTGTCGCGCCAAGTCGAGGGGCTAAGCGATTATCCGTACCGTCATCCGATTTACTACACGCCTTTTGCCATGAAGCGAGAAATCCGCTTCTTCCCCGTGAAAAACTACAACGTGTTTTATGTGGTCAGGGAAGACCAGAAAACCGTTGAAATCTGGCGTTTTCTGCATCAACGGCAGAATCCGGACAAGCTGTGAACACATTCGTCTGTCCGATCACTTCCAATCTGCCCCAAACGCGGCGGGTTTACGATCCTGATAGAGCGTAACGCATACGTGGCCCTGACCCTCAAAGGGCACCGACGCCCCCACCGTGCCGATCATATCCCCGGCCCGCACTCGCTGGCCGGGGCGTACTTTTGTTTCCCGGATACCGCGATACAGGCTTTCGCGGCCCTCCCCGTGGTCGATCCTGATTGCTTCCCCGCAGGAAATTACCGTGCCCAACCCCAGGGCGTAAACCGGCTGACCTGCTTCCGCTTCAAAATCCAGGCAGGGATGGGGCTTCCACACCCCCGTTTCCGGGAAAAATACGGGAGCTTCGCAATATCCCCGCAGCACCGCCCCCGCCGCCGGGCGGGAAAACGCCGCCGGTTCGGGCGTTTCCATGGCCTGGGCCAGGCGCTGGCCCTGATCGGACAGCGCCGCCTGATCCGCGTTTTCCAGCTTCTGCTGCTCCCGCGTCCACACCGCCGACAGCAGGATCACTCCGGCGCACAGCAGGGCCAGCAGATAATGGCCCCAGCTTTCCATACCTCGTTTGATTTTTTCCAGCATACCGCCGCCCCCCATTCGGAATAAACAAGGTAGAAGGTAGGAAGTAGGAGGTAGGAGGTTTTATATTGCCTTCTTTTCGCAGCAAGTACCGCTTACAGCAAATTGTTCAGCTAAATAAACCTCCTACTTCCTACCTTATGGAATCTCCGAGCCTTTTGATCGGTCTTTATTGATAGATACGGCCCAGGGTGGTATTGTCCAGGGTACGGTTTTGCAGCGCCGGGATGGGGCTGGGCGCGGTTTCCGCCCGGTAATCCTTGCCCCGCAGGCGAATGGAGCGGTCGATCACCTGATGGCTGGGCACGGCGTCCACGTTGGCGTTCACCGCCTTTTGGTACACGAAGAAGTCGTAATCCTTGGGCAGCATGTTCACCGGCTTGAAGGCTTCCTTTTCGGCGGTGAAATCCACCATTTTCAGGGCTTGCCGCACGTATTCGATATTGGGCTCGAAAAGGAAGGGTTCGGGGAACTCGCCGCCCGGGATCACCTGCTGCCAGTCCTTCTTCTCATAGGTTTTCAGCAGGTCCGCCGCCTTGTGCAGGTGGTTCAGCTCCAATTGGAAGAAGTTTTCCCACAGCTTTTTCACGTTGGGGTCGGTTTCGTCCTCCATGCAGGACCAGTACAGCCACGCTTCCACATACTGGTGCATGAGCAGGCCCTCCAGCCAGGTGCAGGCGGGATCCATGAGGCTGCCGTACTGGGTCACGTGCTGTTCCTCGATCATGCCGATTTCCTGATACAGCTTCCGGCCCAGGTCGGAGGTATACAGGCCGCACACGTTCATGTAATAGTTCATGGTCTGCTGCTCGGCGGCGGTGATCACCTGCACGGCCATTTTATCAAACAGCTGGGCGTCGGGCTTTCCGGGCGGGCAGATGGCGTCCATGGGGCAGCGATGCTCGGAGATGGTGGGGCGGCCCGGCATGATTTCCGTGTAGCCGCCCACCAGCCGCTCGGCGTACTCCCCATGTTCCATTTCCAGCAGGTCGGCATAGCGGTACAGGTGGTCAAAGTCCTCCAGCAGGGCAAAGTCCAGGGCGGATTTCACATGGGCGCAGGTCACCCGCTTGGCCAGCCCCGCGGTCAGATCCACCGCCAATTGCTCGTAGCCGATGGTATGCTCCAGCACCGTTTCGTCCATGGGCTTTAAGCAGGCGATTTTCTTTTGCTGCTGCTGTTCCTGGCGGCGCAGCATGGCAAGCTCCCTTCGCAGGTCGTTGTTGGCCTCGTGACGCTGGAACTGGTGGGAATAGCCCGCGGCTTCAAACTCCGTGCCGTTCATCAGGATCACCCGCACCCGGGTGTAAGGGTCCACCGTCCGCTTATCGTAGGAACGGGGATAGAGCTGCTGCCAATCCATGAAGGCGTCGGTCATTTTTTCGGGCTTTAACTGAAACGGGTTCATAGCGCTTCCTCCTTGCGTTGATTCACCCGCTATTCTTTCCAGCACAATAGAAAAGCATACAAAAAAACCGCCGGGATTTCCGGCGGCCTTAAATCAGGATCAATCAGTTCATCCGTTCGGGATAGGTCTTCACATTCGCTTCGGTCACGTACTTGGCCAGGGTCTCGGTGGTCACCTCGTTCTGCTTGGTGGTGAGCAGGGCGGAGGAAATGCCGTCCTTCACGGTGTCCAGGGCCACGGGGCCTTCCGCCACGTCGGCCACATACTTGATGATGTGGTAGCCGTAGGTGGATTCCACAGGCTCGGCCACGTCGCCCACGGCCTTCAGGCCCATGGCGGCGTTGGTGAAGCTTTCCACAAAGCTGGTGAAGCCTTCGCGGATGGCGTAGCCATTGGCGGGCTGGGCGGTATCGCCGTTGTTGTCGGCCAGGAGCGCTTCAAAGTCCGCGCCCTCGGCGGTGAGCTGGGTATACAGGGCGTCGGCCTTGGCCTTGGCGGCGGCCATACCGGCGGCCTGGGCTTCGTCATAGGCTTTCTGCGCGACCTCCACGGCCTTCTGGGCTTCTTCCACAGCGGCCTGCAGGGCGGTCTTGTCGGCGTCCTCGGCGGCGGCGTCCAAAGCGGCCTGCGCGTCGGTCAGGGCGGTCTGGGCGTCGGTCAGCGCGGTCTTCTTTTCGGTGGCGGCGGCGCTGTCCTCATCGGAAACCTTCACCAGGATGTGCTTCACCATGCGGTAACCGGCGGGGGCGTAGTACACGGTGGAGCCGCCGTTCACGTCGGTGCCGTAGGCGTTGGGATCGGCTTCATAGCTGGCCTTAGCGCTTTCCACCTTGGCGTCGAAATCCGCCTGGATCTCTTCGTCGGAAACGGTCACGTCCTTGATGATGTAGGCTTCCAGCTTTTCCAGGGCCTTTTCATCGGCGGCGGCGGCCACGAAATCCGCCAGGGCGGAACGGCCGTCCACGGTCGCCACGTCATGCTCCGCCACGTATTTCTCGGCGGCGGCGGTCAGCTCGTCCCCTTCCAGGGTGCTGCCGGGCATGTAGGTGCTGATGACGGACTTGATGAAGGAATCGTAGCTTTCCTTGCCGGTGGCGTCAATCGCGGCCTGTTCTTCCTCGGTCATTTCATACAGGCCCAGCTCCTTGGCCTTCTGCTGGGCGGCCAGCTGGTTCACGTAAGCGTCGATCACCTGGCTGGTAATGGTGGCCGTGTCGGTGGAGTAGTAGTTGGAAATGCCATAATAGGCGGAATAGATCTGATTATAATATTCATACGTGGAAATCTGGTTCTGCACCGCGGCGTTGATCACGGCCTTGCTGACCGTTTCGCCGTTTACGTCCACGATCACCCGGGCATTATCCTTCGCCGTATCGACGGACACCAGGGCGCAGCCGCTCAGCAGCATCGTGAGCGCCAGCAGCAAAGCCAGTAAACTCTTTTTTTGCATGATCCATGCATCTCCCATCTTTATTGTTCAGGACAACATATCTATTATACAGGAATAATCGTGAAACGGCAAGAGTTTTTTTCGGGTCAGAGCGGAGAGTGGAGATTTGAGTGTTGAGATTTATATAGTCAAACAATTCGGTACTCGGTGATTTCTGACTATTTCATCTCAACTCTCAACTCTTAACTCTCAACTCTCGGCTTTCAGTTCCTGGGCGGCTTTTTCTTCAGCTTTTCGTAGGTGCCGTCCTCCCGCTCGATATAGACCTGATCCAGGGTGGCCTTCAAATTCTCCTTGAACTCGTCCAGGTATTGCCGGCGAAGGCGCTGCTGCTCCTCCAGTTCGGCAACGGTCAGGCCCACGGTTTTCTTTTTGCGGGCCAGTTCGTTGATCCGTTCGATATCCTTTTTCTCCATGCCGCTTACCCTTCCTTCCGCAGCCGCAGGCCCAGCCAGACCGGGACGGCCATATCAATCAGGAAGCACAGATACAGCACGTAATGGCTGATTTTGGTGCGGTCGATCATGAATTCGATGGCCACGCCGATGCCCACGGAGGCCGCCAGCACGATCACCGCCGCCAGCGCCAGCCCGCGCCGGGTTTTCCAATTGCGCACGGCCAGAACGGTCACCCCCGCGCCCAGCAGCAGCATATCCATGATCTGCTGGAGCTTGACGAAGGCCTTCACGGTCATGTGCTGGTCGTAGCGCAGGCTTTCCATCAGCACCTGGGCGGCGCCGTAGAGCAGCAGGAACAGCACGAACGTATTCCCCGCCCTGCGGTTCCGGGTCAGATCCCACAGCAGCACCAGGGACAGGATAAGCGCCGTGAAGGATTCCAATTGATAGGTGGCCAGACGCCAGCCGTAACCGTTCTGCACGGTCAGGAAGGTGCCCTCCAGCAGGCTGTCCGTCAGGGTGCGGCTGACGCCGAAATCCTCAATGTACCCTTCTCCCAGCCTTTCGCAGGCCACGAACAGCAGCAGCGCGGGGGCCAGCAGATCCAGCAGCCGGGCAGGGGGCTTTTTCATGAGCCTGGCGGACAGAATGCCGCCCATGCACGCGCCCAGCAGCGCCCCCATCATGGAAAAGCCGCCGGTATTGACGCGGATCATGGCCCACAGGGGCATGATCCGGCCTAAGGATTCGTCCATCAGCCCGAAAAACAGGCGGGACACGATAAATCCCAGGCCCATGGCCAGAACGCCCGTCAGCGCCGCCGTGCCGTCCCGCCATTTTTCCTTGCGCGTCAGCAGGGCCAGCACCGTAAGGGCCAGGGTCAGGCCCAGGGCGACGTACAGGCCGAAGGCGTATACCTCCACGCCCAAAAAGAAAACCTTTACCGCTTCTTCCCGCATAACCATCACTGTTCCCATTCCTCGGGCGGAACCGCCGTGGCGAAGTAAATCATGTCCGTCACGTCCCGTTCCTGGCCGACCTTGTTGTTGACCATCTTGCCGTTGAACATCATGATGGAGCTGTTGCCGCCGTCCAGGTTATAGGCTTCCCGGCAGTTCAGCTCCTGCATGAACTGGGCCAGCTCCTGATGGGTAACGCCCTTGTTGTTGGAGCCGGTGGCGTTATCGGCGATCACGACCACATAGCTCAGCCGGTCCAATTGGCCGATGGCGACGCGGGGCTGGCGGCCGTTGGGGTTAAAGTCGTATTCCCGCTTGAGGCTGACCACCTCGCCCTCCTTGACCAGGGCGGGGCCGAACATGAAGGCGTTCACGATGGTGTGGCCGGTATCCTTTTCAAAGGTGTCCGCTCCGGCGGAATTGAGGAAAATATGGAAATCGCCGTTTTCGTCAATGATCAGGATATCCTTGAGCTTGTTCAGCTTTTTTTGCCGCACCTCGCCCATGCGGACGACGAAGCTGTGCTTGGCCTTTTCCTGGCCGTAGTTGTCGCCGTTGATGGCGATGACGGCGTTCTTGGTTTTTGCCAATCGGGAAATATAATCTGTTTTATCGCTTTTCACGTTTTTGCCGAAATAGGCGGTGCGCAGCTGGGTGGGCGAAGCGATTTCGATCCAGGCGATGCGCCAGATCACGTCCTTGTCCCCTTCCCGGGTTTCCAGCTGCACGCGGATGGAAGCGTCCTCATAGCCCTCTTCCGTAAACAGCGCCGGATTGGGCTTCATCCCGGCGGAGGAATCCACCGGCAGGGAATAGGCGCTTTCTTCCTCCACCACCTCGGCGGCGGCGGAAGGGATCAGGAAGGAAAGCAGGCCGCTATCCTCAGCGTCCAAAATGTCGATCAGCTCCCACTGGGCGTCCTCCAGCATGTTGGGGGCGGACAGCGCAAAGGGCGCGGAAAGCACCATCGCGGCACACAGCAGGGCCAACAGGATTCTCACAGGCAGTTTCATTTTTTTCCTCCCTTCGCCGGGGCGTCCGTCCGATACTGGGGGAACACCCAGGCCTTTTGAATGCGGTAATTGATCACGTACATCGCCACGTCGATGACGATTTTCAGCAGGATATGCAGGAAAGCGGTGGACACATACTGATCCAGGAACGCGAACACCACGGTGGTGACGGCCAGGGCGCACACCGCCAGCACGATGTACCGGCCCACGGCCCCCCGGTCGCTGCCCGCCCTAAACACATAATTCCGGTTCAGCAGGAAATTCACCGGGGCGGAGCAGAGCCGGGCGATGGGCGCGGCCACCAGAGCGCGGAAGCTGAACTGAATGCCTAAAATGTTGATAAAGGAATACTCCGATCCGGCGAACGCCCAGAACATCAGCAGGCTCAGCACCGCGTAATCCACCAGGAAGGAAAGAATGCTGGCGGCGCTGTAGCGGAAGAAGCTGCCCAGCAGCAGCTTGTAAATGCGCCAGGAATCCCGGATGGGATGGAAATGGGTGCCCTTGTTTTCCTCGTGGTAGATGGTTTCGATGGTAACGGGCCGCATGGGGATTTTTTTCGCGCTGCACTGGATGAGCATGTTCATTTCATACTCAAACCGGTCGCCGGATACGGACAGCATAAAGTCGATCAGCCCCCGGTCAAAGGCGCGAAGCCCCGTTTGGGTATCGGGCAGCCATTTGCCGTACAGCACGCGGAACACGCCGCTGGTCATCCGGTTGCCGAAGCGGGATTTGGAGGGCACGTTGGGATTGTTGCGGGAAAAATCCCGGCTGCCCAGCAGCAGTTCTTCCTTTTCCCCCAGCTCCGCGGCCAGCTTCAGGGTGTCGGGCACGGTATGCTGGCCGTCGGAATCGGCGGTAAGCACGCCCCGCAGGGCCGTTTTTTCCTTGATGTAGGCAAAGCCCGTGCGCAAGGCCGCGCCTTTGCCGCGGTTGACCTCGTGATGCGTCACCGCGCACCGATCCCAGCCCGCGATTTCGGCAAAGATGGGCTGGTATTCCGAGGCGGAGCCGTCGTCCACCACCAGGATCAGCCCGAAGTCCGCCGCCAGCAGCTCCTTCACATAGGCGGGCAGCTTTTCATCCGGGGAAAGGGAAGGGATCAATACGCAGCATTCCTGCGGTTTCATCGGTTGCATTCCTCATTCCTGCATCATAATCGTTTAGCCCATATGGGGAGAAGAATTTCGGGAATCAGTTCTTTAGAGTTGAGAGTTGAGAGTTGAGATTTATATAGTGATGCGAAAAGAAATCCAGGCTGACATCATTACATCGTATCAGACAAACTTCATCTCAACTCTCCACTCTCAACTCTCAACTCATTTCCGGTTTATCCGGGTCAGGCAGTAAGTGTGGAATCAGTCCATCCTCGTGTCTAAATAATCCAGCAGCAGCGGTGAAAGATCCATTTTCGCGTACCGGTTCAGACTTTCTTCAAAGTCCGCCCACGTGGCGAAACGGAAAGCGAATTCCTCTGCGTAGGCCTTGAGAAAGCCGTCCGCGCCGCCGGGCAGCAGTTCGTCCAGCGCCAGCAGCAGCGCCGCGCCCCGGCCGTACACCACCGTTCGGTAGTCCGTCAGGTTCCCGAAATAATCAATGGGGCTGCCGGGCGTCAGGCTGCCGGGCAGCTTTTCCCGCATGGGCGCGTCCGCCCGGTAGTATTTCAGGGTTTCATAGCTGCCCTGGCCGTACCGGGCGCGGACATAGCGCAGCATGGCGTATTCGCACAGGGCCTCATCCTGCCAGGGCTGCAAGGCCTGATCCGACCCAACCAGGGCGCAGAACCACTGATGCGCCGTTTCGTGGGCCACCACCAGCTCCAAGGTGTCGGCCCTGTCCTCCCGGTAGTTGTCCGCCCCAATCATGCACAGGCCGGGATATTCCATGCCGTTGAACGGAAGGGCCGCCTCGCACACCGTAAACGCCGGGTAAGGATAGGCCCCGTACAGCCCATTGTAGGTTTCCAGCGCCTTTTTCGCGTATTCCAGCGCCCGCTTGGCCCCCTGCGCCGTTTTCGCGCAGGAATACACTGCCGTTTCCCCCGCCCGGCCCGAGGCCGTCACGTAATCGGGGCTTAAGCACAGGCAGAAATCCCGGGCGGCGGTCAGCTCGCCCCGCCAGGCCCCGTCCTCTCCTTTTGCCAGGGGCGCGGAACAGGCGGGCACATAGCCCTCCGGCGCGTAGAGCGTCACACGGAAGTTGGCGCATTCGCTCACGAAGGGATCCCCCACGGCGCTGTACGCGTCCGCGCGCCAGGCCCCGTTCTGATAGAGGGAAAAAAGCGGCAGCACGTTGCCCAATTGGTAATCCCGGCCCGCTTTGCCCGTGCGGTAACAGCATGCGGGGATTTGGGCCACGCAGCGCAGGGTCAGTTCCCCCTGTCCACCATTTTCCAGGGCGGGAATTTGAATTTCCAGCGCCGTCTGATCGTCGTTGGCGTAGGCGTAAGCGGCCCGCTCCCCGTTCCAAAGCACGTCGTACAAGGCCAGCCCGCCGGGAGAAAAGCCCTCAGGATAGCAGGCGTCGTACAATTCCTCCAAGGCGGCGGGGCTGGTTTCCTCTGTCCGGAAAGCGTTCAGCCAGGTGCGCACCATGAGGCTGGAAAGAGCGTCTCCCGTATCGTTGCGGTATTGGATCACTTCGCTGATGGAGAGAGTGTCTTCCTGATCGTTCAGCCGCAGGGTCACGGTATAATCCGTCAGCCCCTCACCCGCTTTCGCAAGGCGCGCGTCCGTTTCCCGGGGCGCGTCCCCTCCGGGCAGCAGGGCAAGCAGCAGGATCGCCAGAAGCACCGCCGCCGCGCAAAGGGCGATCAGCCCCCGGCGCATGGGAAACAGAGATATTATACACCTCTTTCCCGCCATTTTCCAGCCCCCTTCCGCAGGTTCTTTGTCATTATAACACATCAAAACGCGATTTCCCTGCATAACAAATGAAAAATACGGGGATTTTTACTTTTCGTTCACAATTCGGCGTCCAAAAACCGCCTCTTTACAAAAATTGCGTTTCTGATTATAATGTATAAATCCGCAATGATGGAAGGAGGCTTTCCCATGCCGGTGAAACCCTATGTACCCGCCGAGATCGAACCCAAATGGCAGAAATTCTGGGACGACCGTCAGGCGTTCGCCGCCAGCAAAGACCATACCAAGCCGAAGTTTTACGGCCTGATCGAATTTCCTTATCCCTCCGGCCACGGCCTGCACGTGGGCCATCCCCGGTCCAACACGGCCATGGATATTATTTCCCGCATGCGCCGCATGCAGGGCTTTAACGTGCTGTTCCCCATCGGATGGGATGCTTTCGGCCTGCCCACGGAAAACTACGCCATCAAGAACAACATCCACCCCGCCATCGTGACCAAGCAGAACGTGGATCATTTCCGTGAGCAGCTGAAAAAGATCGGCTTCTCCTTCGATTACAGCCGCGAAGTGGACACCACCGATCCCAACTATTACAAGTGGACCCAGTGGATTTTCTTAAAGCTGTTCGACCACGGCATGGTGTTCCGGGACAAGACCCTGGTGAACTACTGCCCCTCCTGCAAGGTGGTGCTGTCCAACGAGGACAGCCAGGGCGGCAAGTGCGACATCTGCCACGGCGACGTGATCCAGCTGCCCAAGGACGTGTGGTACCTGCGCATCACCGCCTACGCGGACAAGCTGCTCCAGGGCCTGGAAACGGTGGATTATCCCGAAAATATTAAACAGCAGCAGATCAACTGGATCGGCAAGTCCACCGGCGCGTTCGTCAAGTTCCCCTTAGAGGGCACGGGCGAAACGGTGGAAATCTACACCACCCGGCCCGACACCCTGTTTGGCGTCACCTTCATGGTCATGGCCCCGGAGCATCCCCTCATCGACAAGTATGCCGGGCAGATCAAGAACATGGAAGCCATTCAGGCCTACCGGGACGAGTGCGCCAAGAAGACCGAATTCGAGCGCACCCAGCTGACGAAAGAAAAGACCGGCCTCCAAATCGAGGGCCTGTCCGCCGTAACCCCCCTCACCGGCAAGGTGGTGCCCATCTTCATTTCCGACTACGTCATGATGGGTTACGGCACCGGGGCCATCATGGCCGTGCCCGCCCACGACCAGCGCGACTGGGAATTCGCCCACAAGTTCGGCATCGACATCATCGAGGTCATCAAGGGTGGCGACATCGAAAAGGAAGCCTACACCGGAGACGGCGAAATGATCAATTCCGACTTCCTGAACGGCTACACCAACAAAAAGGACTCCATCGCCCGCGTTCTCGAAGAAATCGAAAAGAAGGGCATCGGCAAGGCGGGCGTCCAGTACAAGATGAAGGACTGGGCCTTCAACCGCCAGCGCTACTGGGGCGAACCCATTCCGCTGATTCATTGCCCCAAGTGCGGCGTGGTGGCCGTGCCCTATGAAGAACTGCCCCTGCGCCTGCCGGAAATCGACGATTTCCAGCCCGGCACCGACGGCAAATCCCCCCTGGCCCGCATTGACAGCTTCGTCAACTGCACCTGTCCCAAGTGCGGCGGGGCGGCCCAGCGGGAAACCGATACCATGCCCCAGTGGGCCGGCAGCAGCTGGTATTTCCTCCGCTACGTCGATCCGCACAATGACAAGGCTTTTGCCGATCCCGAAGAGCTGAAATACTGGCTGCCCGTGGACTGGTACAACGGCGGCATGGAACACGTCACCCGCCATCTGCTCTATTCCCGCTTCTGGCATCGGTTCCTTTACGACATCGGCGAAGTGCCCACCCCCGAACCCTACGCCAAGCGCACCGCCCAGGGCATGATTTTAGGCAGCGACGGCGAAAAGATGAGCAAGAGCCGGGGCAACGTGGTGAACCCCGACGAGATCATCGCCGAGATCGGCGCGGATGCTTTCCGCATGTATGAAATGTTCATGGGCGCTTTCGATCAGGCCATTCCGTGGAGTACCAACGGCGCCCGGGGCTGCCGCAAGTTCCTGGACCGCGTGTGGCGCTTGCAGGATATGATCGCTCCCGCAGACTGCTCCGACGCTTTCAGCGAGGATATGAAGGTCTCCATGCACCAGACCATCAAGAAGGTGACGGAAGACTTTGAAAAGATGAAGTTCAACACCGCCATCGCCCAAATGATGACCCTGGTGAACGAAATCTATCAGAAGGGCAGCATCACCCCCGGCGAATACAAGGCGCTGCTGCTCCTCCTCTCCCCCGTCTCCCCCCACATCTGCGAGGAAATCTGGCAGGATCAGGGCTACGGCGAACCCATTTACACCCAGCCCTGGCCCAAATACGACGAAAAGTATCTGGTGCGGGACGAAGTGGAAATCGCCGTGCAGCTCAACGGCAAAGTGAAGGGCAAGCTCATGGTGCCCATCACCATGACCCGCGAAGAAGCCCAGGCCACCCTGCCCGACAGCGACGAAGTCAAGCGTCTGATTGGCGACAAGCAGATCGTCAAGTGCATCTATGTGCCGGGACGGTTGCTGAACCTGGTGGTCAAGTAATTCCAAAAACACTTTCGGGACAGGCCGACGAGCCTGTCCCTTTTCATTAGTCCTTTTTCAGCGGGATCCAGATATAATTCACATTATCCTCCGGTTTTTCGGCGGGGGGCATGTAGAACTCTAAGCTGTAATTCCCTGCCAGGGAATATCCTTTCAGATTGGGCAGCCATTCGCTCCAGATTTGGGTGTTCACGCGCTGCATGCTTTCCACCAGCGGCCCCCGGCACGGGAACTGCGCCCACAGCCCGCCGGGGATCACGCGGGTTTCGCACCCGTCGGGCACATCCTTCCAGGGTTCGTACAGGTCGGCGATCCAATAGTCAAAATCCTTGCCGTTTTCGTCGGTACACAGGCCGAACATGCCCATGAGCTGCTTGTTCTCGTCCTGCATCCATTCCGTCCAGAACTTGGGCACCTCCTGGTAGCTGGTCTCGGAATTGAACCGGCGCTTCATGCCCACCACAGTGAACGGGGCCTTTTCCATGATGCTGTACTCCAACATTTTTCCACCCTCCATTGAGATTTTGATGTGCATGGGAGCAAAGGATCGTAAGCACGCGCCGCTTTCCCGGGCCTGGGATGGCGTGACGCCGTGGAACCGCTGGAAGGCCTTGGCGAAGCTGTCCGGGGAATCGTAGCCGTATTTCAGCGCCGCGTCGATCACCCTGATCTGTCCCGCCGCCAGTTCCTGGGCCGCCAGCGTCATCCGGCGGGAGCGGACGTATTCGCCCACCGTCATGCCGCACAGCGCCCCGAACATCCGCTGATAGTAGAAGGGCGACAGCAGGGCTTTCCCGGCAATCTTTTCCATGTCCAGCGGCTCCGTCAGGTGCTGTTCCATGAAGTCGATGGACGCCTGAAACCCTTCGATCCATCCCTGCATCGCGCCCGCCCCCTTTGCTCTTGGCGTGGTCATTGTACCAGCTTTATGTTTGCCTGTCCCGACATTCCGTGCCCGGTTTGGACGGCCTTTCTTGCTGCGATATTGACAAAAAGAGTTGAGAGTTGGGAGTTGAGAGTTGAGATGATAGAGTCTGCGAAATATGCAAGCCGAATTGTTCAGCAAAATAAATCTCAACTCTCAACTCTCCGCTCTCAACTCTCCTATGTACTGCGTTACTGCACAATCCCGATAGCAGTGATCGTGAATCGCTTATCCTGCGCCCCCTCGGCCATGCGGATCTCCAGCACATGATCCTCCGCCTCGGTGCGGCTGTCCCAAATCATCACCACTTCGCTTTGGCCCCATTTGCCGTCCCCGCCGGTGATCGTGCGCTTCACCTTGCCATCCACCACGATTTCCGCCGTGCCGAACCGGGCTTCGGCGGTGGCGCGCCAGGCGATCAGCAGCTTTTTGAACTTGCCCGTCACCCGCAGGGGTTCCGCGGAGTCCGTTTCAAAGTGGCAGAAATTCTGCCCGCACACCCGGCCGATGGGCAGGTTGTTGTAGGACTGGGTATCGTCATGGAGAAAGCCGCCCTTTTCGACTGTCACAGTGTCCGGCCAATCACCCTTGCCGTACAGGGTGATCAGCCCCATATAATCCGTGCCGTATGCCGGTTCCACGTTCAAATCGACGTCCTGCGCGCTGGTTTCCCGGGCGTTGGCCGCCTCCACCGCCGCCAGCAGGCAGTCCGCCATGATGCCGTGGCCGAAGGAAGTGGGATGGTATTGGTCGAAAAAGAATTCCTCCGCCGTCCATTCCTTGCCCACGTGGGGATACGCGGCGTCCTTGATGGAAACCATCATCAGGTCGTATACTTCGCCAATCTTTTTCAGCTCGTCCTGCAAATTGAACCCGCCCTGGAACACCGCGAACAGCAAGATCACCGCCGGGTCGTTGGGCTGGGACAGGATGGTTTTCACCAGCGATTCAAAGCACCGGTGCCCGGTGGGTTCCTGGTAATCATTGACGGAAAACTCCACGATCACCAAATCGGGCAGGCCGTCGGCATCCTTGACCCGATCCACAATATCCCGCTGATAGCGCATGAGGCCGAAGGTGGAGGGCGTACCGCCCACCCCGGCGTTGATGAACTTCACGTTGCTGCCGTCCCCCGCGCCGTACCGGGCCGCGAACCCCTGGGCGAACCGGGAGGCGTAGCATTCCTGATACGTTTTCGCCCCCGCGCCCTCCGTAATGGACCCGCCGATGGTGGCGAGGGTGATTTCCTCCCCCGCCCGCGCCCGCCGGATCACGTCCTTGAGCCTTTGGTTATTTCCCAAGGACATCATGCCGTCCTTCAGCATGTCCTGATACCATTCCGCCTGCTCCGCGTTAGAAAAGTATACGTTCTCCCCCATGGCAACACAGCCTCCCATCGTCAACATCATGACCAAAGCCCAGCAAAGGATTCTTTTCAGCATGGTTTGTCCTCCGTTCTTGTGAATGAAGTTGTTTTGATTATAACACACCTCCGTGTGTTTGGGGAAGATGATCTATCATTGTTCGCACACCAAAGATTCAGGTTGTAAAAGAATTACAAAAGATCCTTCGCCAACCACTTCGCTCTCGCTCCGTGGTGCTCAGGATGACAGCCAGTCGGGGTGCTTTTTAGTTTCGTATGCTTTCCCAAACAAGAAATCAGCCAATAAGCATTGTCATCCTGAGTGCCACGGAGCGCCAGCGAAGTGGCAAACGAAGGATCATTCGATAATCTGCACGCTTGAAGCTCATATATCCATCATAACATGATGCAGCGATTTTTCAATATAATAAAAAACACCTCCCACTGGGGAAGTGACAGACCTAAATAAAAAACTATAATCCTTTTGATCAAAAGCAGGAAAAGATGATTTGTTCCATTCACTTTTTCAAACGATTTACAAGACTCACCAGCATTTGTCTGTCTTCATTCGACAATCCCGAAATGTCCAGTAGTTCATGATGACCCACACCAAGAAGATAATCTGTTGTCGTGCTAAAAACAGAAGCTATTTTGACAAGCACGTCAAAGGAAGGATATCGGAATCCATTTTCATAAGAACTGACAACGGATTTGGAAAGACCTAATTGCAGAGCAAGCTGTTTCTGCGTTAGGCCCTTTGCTTGTCGCAGTACTTTTAATCGTTCCCCAAAGTCCACCATTTCAAAATCACCTTCCACTTTTAGCATACTTCAAGGAGGATTTCTAATGGTGGCGTCGAATATTCTTATTGTGGAATCAAAAGATAATGGAGGTACTTTTCATGGCAATTGTTCTTTGCCCGGAGTGTAAATGGGAAGTCTCTGATAGAGCACATTATTGTCCTCATTGTGGTAATCCGCTTAACACAAATCCTATATCTCAAAAACAACAAATTGATATCCCAAAACCAATAATCTATGGAGAAAAATATTATAATACGCAACTGAAAAAAATAAATAAATCACTTATTCCATTTAGAATACTTGGTTGGTTCGGTCTTATTATAGGGTTCATTTGTCTGCTTGCCGGATTTTTTATCCCTGCATTAATCTTTTTGCCGGGTGCATTTATCTGTATCACCAGCAAACCAGCAGATAAGGTAAAAGCGGGAGTTATGTCTGACAATACAATTTGTTGTCCAAGATGTGGCAGTACAGAAATGGCTGCTATTTCCAATGTGAAAGGAAGTTAATCCGCTTCCTCCCCTCCTGTCATTGCTGACAGCAGCTTGCGGTTCACTACACTTGGCGGTAAATACCCGTGGCAGGACTTTCACCTGCAAGAATTGTGCCATGCCCGGCACACATACGATTCCCCCGTGCGTTTCCGCACAGGGGAATTTTTTTCATCCGGCCCGCCGAAGAACGGCGTCAAAATGCACAGTCTGCGATTCGGGACCGCTGCGCTTACTCTGAAACAAACGGGATATTATGCGAGATCGCCCACTGCTGCGTCGTGCCGTCCGCGGGGCCGTAGATGGCCAGCAGATTTACGCAGCCGTCAAAGGGATCGTTTCCAAAGGCGCAGTTCTTGGGCAGCCTGATCTGTGACAGTTGGACGCAGTCCTTGAAGGCGGCATTTCCGATGGACGCGCATCCATCCGGCACATACGTCACGGTCATGGACGCGTTGCCCTCAAAAGCGTTCTCCGAAATGGCGGTGAGAGAAGCGGGAAGAATGAAGTCCGGCTCGCCGTAGGCGGGAGGAATCAGCATGAGGAACGCTTCTCCATCCCCGCTCGCTGTAACGATGTGGTTTTCATCCGCCGGGGCGAAGAGATCGGCGCTGCCATAGCGGGAAAGGCCGCTTGTGATGGCGCGGTTGCGATCCTGCGTGGCCACTGTGATGGGGGCTGTGAACCTCAGCTGCCCGGTCACGCCGATCGTTTTTCCGCTGGCGAGGTACACGCTGCCGATCGTCGGCCAGTTATAGATGCGGAAGCTGCCGTCCGCAACGCAGACATCCCCGCCGAATTGCGCGGTGTTTTGGGTTATCTCCCCAAGGGAGGCGGTGAAGCTGCCGCCGGCGATATAAACGCCGCCGCCCGCAAGCGCCGTATTGCCGGTGATCTTGCCGGAGTCGTCCATCACGACGCTGCCGCCGTTGATGATGACGCCGCCGCCCAAGCTGTCCGCGCTGCCGTTGCTGCCGATGTGACAGCGGTAGCCGATCTTCGCGCTGCCGCTGTTCACCACAATGCCGCCGCCGTTGTTGTTCAGGATGCGGGCGATCTCCAGGGTAAAGCTGCCGCCGTCCACCTGCACGCCGCAGCCGGAAGCCCCGGCGGCGTGCTGCAGGGTGTTCCTCTCGTCCCAAATCTGGTTGGACGCCAGAAGCAGCAGCGTGGCGCCGCTGCCGACGTGGATCGCCGGGCCGTTTCCCGCCATGGTGATCTTGTGGTTGTGCAGGCAGAGCGTGGTCGTCCCCGCGGGAACTTCCCAGGCGGAGGTCAGCGTCACGTCCTGCGTCAGGAAGTAATTGCCTGCCGTGTCAGGCAGCGGGGCGTTTCCGTCCCAGGCGTAGCAGACGATCTCCCCATCGTGATGGGAGCAGGTCTCGATGGCGTCCTTGTAGCGCACCCAGATGGAGCCGTCGCGGGCGGGCATGGTGTAGGTCGTCGTCGCCTCATAGCGGTTTCCGAAGCTGCCGCCGTGATCCGTGTTCCATTGGTCGAAAACCTGCCCGGGGTCCGGCTCCGCCGCTGTGACGGTGACGATATCGCCGTAGTGCAGCCCGGTGAGCGTGGAGCCGGTGACGCCGTTAAAGGTCGCCGTGCCGTGGCTGACCTCCAGCGAATATTCGCTCTGCTCCCACTGGGCGTAGAGCGTCACGTTCTCGGTGACGTTGATCGAATCGCCGGGCTGGAGGAGCGCCCCCGTGTTATTGACCTTCCAGCCTGTGAAAACATAGCCCGTCCAGTAGAAGGTGTTTGAGGGCAGGGTGTAGCTGCCGGTCACGCCGGTGACGGGATCCTTGACGCCGGGAGCGCCGCCACTATTGAAGTAGACGGCAAAGGTCGTGGGCGCGCTGAGGTCGTATATAAGCTCAAAGGCATAGGGATTGTCCTCCGTGCCGTCGCCGGACACGACCTGAAAGCCGATGGGGTCGTCAGCCAGCCTGCCCGCAGGCTTGGTGATGAAAATCTGGTCCCACCAAGGGCCGTCCACAATGACATAGCCCTGATAGTTGCTGGGGTGGAGAACGCTGACCTCCGTCACGGCATACGAGCCGGCTTTTAAGTAATCATTTTCTAAGGTCCAGTCATCGTTGACAAACCATGTGTGGTCGCTGGGTATCACGACCGTATCGCCCTCGATGTATGTCACGCCTACGCCGATATTTTTCGACTCGGCGTGCGCTGTCAATTGCACACCCAGCGTCAGCGTAAAGATCAGCGCCATCAGCAAAGTCCAAAATTTCTTTTTACCTTTCATTCGTTTTTACCCTCCCAATCCTTCGGTTTGTCCTTGTTGATGATCCTTGTACATCTTCCAGAAATAGCCCGGATAAAACCGGTACGATCACGTTTCAGAAGCTTGGCGCGCAAGCGCATTCCCCCTTATTGATCATCCATATTGCTATGAAAGAATTATACAAAAAAAAAGCCCGAAAGAACAGGCTTTCGGGCCGAACGGTCGATTTTGACGATCAAACGGTTAAGTTTTCTGCTGACTTTTCCAGCTTCGCAGCTTGGCGTTCATGCTTTTGACCTTGCGTTTATAGGAAAGATACTGCGCGAGCCAGATCAGGAAATAGACGAGCGTGTACGCCGCGGCGATCAGCGCGCATACCCCGGCGGGAGGCATAGCCATCCATCCAAGAAGGATCAGCGCGCCGAAAAACAGGATGGTATCGCCCACGACGATCAGGAAATGCGTCGCCGTGCAGCGCAGGATGCTCCACTCGTCGATGCCGTACAGGGCGGATGTGCCCATGTTCGCCGCGCCGTATGATCCGCACAGCAGGAAATACAGCGCCCTTGCCGGGAGCTGATCCGCCTGGGCCAGAATTGCCTCCGAACCGGCAAGGAAATAGAACATCAGGCCGACGCCAGCGCCCAGCGCAAAGCCCAGCAGCGACAGCCACCGCGCCCTTTTCTTTACATCATTCATTCGCCAGTCCCTCCTTCCCGGAAAGCTGATCCAGCCTTTGCTCAATGGCCTGCACAAACCGCCGCGCTACCCAGCCCGTGCCGCCATCGTCAAAGAGGACCTGGATGGTGCCGGACAGGCCCATGTCAAAGCCCGATACCTTTTCTATGTTGATGATCTCGAATCGGCTGATGCGAACGAAGGTTTCGGGATCAAGCATTTTTTCCATCTCCTTGAGGGAACAGCGCGCCTCAAACGTCCCCCGGACTGTATGAACCATCAGCTTGCGCAATTCCGTATAGACCCGGAGGATGTCCGTCTGCTCCAGTAAAACCGTAGCGCTCCCGTCTGTCACCGCGATGCGCGGCATATCGCTTTTCGCGTATCGCTCCACTGCGGAAGCGAGCTTTTCTGCAAACTCCGTTTTTTGCGGCGTCCGTATGATTACCTCCGGCACATCGCAGGAGGCGTCCAGCTCAATACGGATCTTCACCCTGTCTTTCATCAGGCGTTCCACGCTCCCGTACATGTTCTTCCGGCACTGTGCTGTAAAATTCACTCAAAAAGCTTCATTGCTTTCCCTTTGGTTTTTATCATCCGCGTCACGCTTTCCGTCCTTGCTTCTCACCGCTGTATATTCGATGCTTTTCTGTTTCCCCCCTTTAGTTTTTTGCTCTTTTTTTTTCACTTTTTTCAGCGATCTCGAACCGTCTCCCCGTACATCCCGGCGAATAGGGTAGAGGGAGGGATTTAACCCTCGCCCCTCCCATTGCACCGTACATACCGGTCAGGTATACGGCGCTACATCGTAACAAGAGTTCAAGTGTTTCTCAAGTAATAAGCAAGAGGATCGACCAGACCAGGCCGGTTCTCTTTCTTATTGGGTATAGCAAGGACTTTCTGGCTTAACAGGTAGTTGACTACATCCATACTGCAACGGCGATACAAACCAAGGCGTGAATTTGCCACCTTGAATATATCATTGTCGGTCATATTGCAG
>JAFSNT010000238.1 GCA_017443295.1 Clostridia bacterium | reverse complement strand
CGCCCAATCCCTGCTGCATTTCCTGTGTTCCTGCGTGCTGGGGTTCCCGGCGGGCATCGCCATGGCGAAACGCGCGATACAGAATATGGAAATGGAGCTTTATACCTATACCTTCGTCAACAACCCCTGGGACTATGCCGTCACCGCCGGGCTGGTGTTTGTCTATATGGTTTTCAGCCATTTTCTTTCCATGCGTTCCCTGCGGCGGTGGGACATCGTGGAATGTGTGAAGGATAAGGAATAAGCGCAAAGCATGGCTGCCCACGATCACTGCCCCGTCTTCCGGCAAGTTTTCAAATCCCTCCACCCGCATTTGGGGAGACAAACACCACACTCAAAAAGTTTCGGGGGGTTTTGGTTCACGACCACGAAACCACGGTATATCACTACGGAACTGACCGTGCGGAGTGCAATGTACACCTGTTGCGATACTTGACCAAGAATTGCGAGGATAAAAAACATTCCTGACCCCGGAACAGAAACAAGCCACATTGACAATGGTAAAAGCCTTCAATCATGATCAATAGTACCGACGGAAATAATATACATAAAAATAGAGGGCTGCTGAACACTTGCATTGTTCAACAGCCCTTGTGCTGTAATCTCACAGTATTGACCAATCTTGTCGGCGGATGCCTTTTTCAGTATCTTTGTCTAATACTGTTTTATGGAGTGTGAGCTTTCCCCCGGAAATATTCACTTTCCCGCCACGGCAATCTCGCCCACGTCCACGGAGGGGCTGCCGATGGAACTGCCGGGGAAGAGCAGGTCGCTGCCCACGGCGCGGATGTTTTTCAAAAGCTGGTAGAAGTTGCCCGCCACGGTGATCTGTTCCACGGGCTGATCCTTTTTGCCGTTTTTCACGGTATAGCCCTGGGCGATGAGGGAGAAATCGCCGCTGATGGCGTTGGCCCCGGCGTGGAGGCCGCTGACCTCGGTGATGACAAGACCTTCGCCCATATCGGCCATGAGTTCCGCCAGGGATTTTTCGCCGGGGGCTAAGAAGAAGTTGCTGGGGCTTACGTTGACGGCCCCGGCGTAGCCCGCCTTGGCGGCGTTGCCGGTGGTTTTCACCCCGGCTTTCCGGGCGGTTTTCAGGTTGTGCAGCAGGGTGGTCAGCCTGCCTTTTTCGATGACGGCCTTCGTAAAGGTGGCGACGCCCTCGGCGTCAAAGGGCTGGCTGCCCAAACCGCCGGGGAGCAGGGGATCGTCCATGAGGGTGACGGCCTCGGAGGCGATCATTTCCCCTTCCTTGCCCGCCAGCAGGCTCAGGCCCTTTTGAGCGCTTTCGGCGGAAAACACGCCCGCGAACGCGCCGAGCATATCCGGCATGCACTTGGCTTCGATGATGGCCCGATAGGCGCCGCTGGGCACGGGGGCGGCCTTGAGCATGAACAGCGCTTCGTCCACCGCCTCTTTGGCGATGGCGTCCGCGTCCATTTCGTCAAAATTCCGCGTCACCTTGAAGCCGGAGCCGGTGGAGACCCGGTCGCCCTCCTTGGCGGTGGCGCTGATGTAGCACACGGCCAGATTGTCCCGGTGCGTAAGGTTCAGCCCGTAGGAATTGACGATGCGGGTTTCGCCGCTGCTGGTGGAGATCATGTTGTAGTTCAGGGCGGTGATCCGCTCGTCCAGGGCCAGGGCTTTCTTTTCGATGTCCTGAATCAAAGCCAGCTTCCGGCCTTCGTCCACCTGATCCAGGGCGGGATTGTAATTGACCGCCGTGGGGTATTCCTTGTCGCCGGGATAGATTTCCTGCACGTCCTCGTCCTCGGTGAGGCTGGCGCTTTCCTTCACCGCTTCCACTAACTGGGCAACCGCCGCTTCATCAAAGGCTTCGGTGGCGGCGTAGCCCATTTTGCCCCGGTACAGGCCCCGAAGGGAAAGGCCCCTTGTGGCGTTGACGGTATAATTGGTGATTTCGCCCTTCACGCACATGGCCCGGAAGTTATCGCCGGAGGCCAGATAGATTTCCGCCGCTTCGATTCCGGCTTTCAGGGCTTCGTCCAATAAGGCATGAATGAATTGATCAATGGTCATGATATGATTCCTCCCTTCCTTACCGTCCGCCCACGGTCATGGAGCTGACCCGGATCATGGGCTGGCCCACGTTGGTGGGGATGCTGCCGCTGATGGAGCCGCACATGCCCTGGGCCATCTGCATGTCCTTGCCCACCCGGTCGATCTTGGGCAGAATTTCGCTGCCCCGGCCGATGAGGGACGCGCCGCGTACGGGATGGACGATCTTGCCGTCCTTCACCAAATACCCTTCGCTGACGGAGAAATTGAACTTGCCGGTGGTGGGCTCCACGCTGCCGCCGCCCATTTTCTTAGCGTACAGGCCGTCGCCCATGGTGGCGATGATCTCGTCGTTATCGTCGTTCCCGGCGGCGATATAGGTGTTGCGCATGCGGGAGGTGGGGGCGAACATGTAGCCCTGCCGCCGTCCGCTGCCGGTGACGGGCATGTTCATGCGGCGGGCGTTCAGCTTGTCGATCATGTAGTTTTTCAGGATGCCGTTTTCGATCAGCACCAGCTTGGTGGTGGGGGTGCCCTCGTCGTCGATGTTCAGGCTGCCCCATTCGTTGGGGATGGTGCCGTCGTCGATGGCGGTCACGCAGTCCGCCGCCACCTTCTGGCCCAATTTGCCGCAGAACTCGCTGTTGCCCACGGCCACGGAGGTGGCTTCCAGGGAGTGCCCGCAGGCCTCGTGGAAGATCACGCCGCCAAAACCGTTGTCGATCACCACGGGCATGATCCCGGCGGGGCAGACGGGGGCGTGGAGCATGGTGCGGGCCTGCTCCGCCGCTTCCTTCGCCATGGCCTCCGGGTCGATTTTGCCGTTGAAGATTTCAAAGCCCTGCATGCCGCCGGGGGAGACGCCGCCGGTCTGGTTCTCCGTGCCGTTGGAGGCGATGGCCCCCACGCTCATGCGGGTATAGACCCGGGTATCGGTGGTGAACAAGCCTTCGCTGTTGGCGATCCACACCCGCTGCACGCTGTCCGTGTAGCCGATGCTGCCCTGAACGATTTCTTTTTCCTCAGCCAGCACCGCCTGGGCTTCCTTCATTTTCGCAACCTTGCGGGCGTTTTTCACCTGATCGGGCATTTCCTGAATAAAATGAATGTTGGGTACGTCCGTCCATTTCAGGTCGTCCGCGGTGTAATACTTTTCACCTTTCACGGCCAGAGCCGCCCGCTTGGCGCAGGCCGTCAGGCCCTCCCGGGTGGTGTCGTTGGTGTACACGTACACGCCCTGCAAGCCGCTGAATACCCGCACGCCCGCGCCGTGGAGACGGCGGCTGTTCACGCTCTGCACCTTGCCGGAGAGCATGGAAATTCCGTTGTTCAGCCGGTCTTCTAAGAAAATTTCGGCGAAGTCACCGCCCGTTTTCAGCGCTTCCGCCAGCACCGCCTGGGCTACATCCTGTTTGAGCATGGAAAACCTCCTTCTACATGAATCAGGGTATTGAAAGCTATTATAGCAATAGAGTTAAGAGTTGGGAGTTGAGGTCATATATTGTTTATCAAAAGCGAGACTTATTTGATGGACTTTATAAATCTCAAATCTCAACTCTCCACTCTCTTTCGTTCGTCAGCCGCCGATCAGGTATTGACCTATTGTGTCCTCCCGCAGCATACCGGGCAGGTCGATGTCCTTGAGCCCTTCGGGGCCTGTCGTGCCGCCCAGGATCAGCGCCTTCATGCCCGCCTGCCGGGCGGCGTCCAGGCCCACGGCGGTATTTTCGATCACCAAACATTCGCTGGTGGGCATGCGCAGCTTGCGGGCGGCCAGCAGGAACACTTCGGGGTCGGGCTTGCCTTTTTCCGTGTCCTGCCCGTCCACTACGGCGTCGAACAGGGGCGTGAGCTTCAATTGGCGCAGGATGCCGGAAGCGTTTTCGCTGGAGGACGCCACCGCCGTCTTGACGCCCATTTCCCTAAGGCGGGAAACGGTGTCGATTGCGCCGGGCAGAATGCTGTCCCGGTTCAGCTTCAGCACCATATCGTTGAACAGATCGTTTTTCCGGGCGGATAAGGCCCACAGCTCCATGGGCGCGTAACTGCGCTCGGCCTTTTTCAGCAGCACCCGCAGGCTGTCCATGCGCTTCCTGCCCGCCAGGGTGCGGAATATGGCGTCGTTAAAGGGCAAGCCCTGCTCGTGGGCCAATTGCTTCCAAGCCTCGTAATGGCACGCGTCGGTGCGCACCAGCACCCCGTCCAGGTTGAAAATCACCGCCTGTATCAAGGCAGCATCCTCCCTTTCCGCTGACCCAAGGGAAAGCGGATTTGATTCCTTCGCAATTATGTTTCCTCAAATATGGCAGGCGAAAGCCACCCAATCGCCCTGATGGCGGATTTCGTCGATGACATAGCCCGCGTCCAGCAGAGCGGCGTTTACGTCCGCCTCGGCTTCGGCGATGATGCCGGAGCAGATGAAGCGGCCGCCGGGGGTCAGGTGCTTTTTCAGCGGCGCGGCCAGCATGCAGATCACCGGGGCAAGGATGTTGGCCACGGCGAAATCGAACTGCTGGGACAGACCCTGGAGCAAATCGCCCTTGCGCACGTCGATCAAGGCGTCCAGGCCGTTATGGGCCACGTTTTCCTTGGCGACGCGCACGGCGTCCGGGTCGATGTCCACGGCCACGATGTCCTTGGCCCCCAAGCGGGCGGCGGCGATGGCTAAAATGCCGCTGCCGGTGCCCACGTCCAGGAGGGTACCGCTCTGATAGTAGGCTTCAATGAGGCTGACGCACATGGCGGTGGTCTCGTGGGTGCCGGTGCCGAAGGCCATGCCGGGGTCGATTTCGATGATCAAATCCCCCGCCTGGGCGTCCCAGGGTTCCCAGGTGGGCTTGACCACCATGTGCTGGCCGATGCGGAAGGGCTTGTAATACTGCTTCCAGTTTTCCGCCCAGTCCTCCTCCTTCACGCCCTGCATGCTCACCTGCAACGTGCCCAGGCCCGGCGCTTTCAGCAGGGACAGCTGCTCCCGCAGGGGGCCGATCACTTTTTTCAGGCTCTCTTCGTCAAACCAGGCTTTCACCTGCACGTCCTCAGGCATGGCGTCGATCACGGACTGATCCATCAGCTCCCAGTTGGCGGTGGGCTTATTCGGGTCCGGCAAGTCCGCCCGATCCAAAATCTGGGTGCCCACGGCCCCCAAGCGCAGAAAAATATCCGATACCAGGTCAGAACCCTGGGTGGTGGTGGAGACGGTTACTTCTGTGTAGTCCATGTTCGTTCCTCCGTATTCATAATTGCCCGGCCGATTGATAAAGAACATTTAGGTCAGAGAGTTCTTCTTCGCTTAAAGCGATCTTGGACTCCGCTCACCCGCTCAACTGTCTGCATCCCGAATCAAGCCTAACACGATAACGTCGTGGTAAGCGCCTTCCCGGTACATTTCCTGCCGAAGCAGCCCTTCCCTTTGGAAGCCGCAGGCTTCGTAGCACCGCAGGGCCGGTTCGTTGAAGTCGAACACCAGGGCCTTGATCTTGTGCAGGTTCATTTCCTCGAAGCCGAAGCGGCAGAGCGTGCGGATGGCGTCGGCCCCGTAGCCCTTGCCCCGGCAGTCCTTTTCCCCGATCAGGATGGCCAGCTCCGCCAGCCGGTTTTTCCAGTTCACACGGGTGAAGCCGCATTTGCCGATGAAGCGGCTGCTCTCGATGGTTTCGATGGCAAATTGG
>JAFSNT010000237.1 GCA_017443295.1 Clostridia bacterium | reverse complement strand
TGCACTTTTCACTTTCCACTTTTCACTTTTTTAGTTTCTCCAGATCAGCAGCAGTTCCCGATCCTGATACGCCCCCATGGCGTAGTCCTCTTTGTCCTGCAAGTTCAGCAGGTCGCAGCGCACGGCCCGGTTGTATTCCTTGGGCTTTCCGGAAACCGCCCGGCGGCCCGGCTCTTTGAAATCCGGTTCTTCCTCGTAGGGATCGAACAGGCCGATTTCCCCCTCCGGCAGGATGGCCGTCAGCAGCACGAAATGGGGAATGCCCCCGGAGGTGCAGCGCATGACGGCGCAGCCGCCCTTTTGCAGGCATTGCCACACCTTGCCGTCCGGGGTGATTTCCGCCTGCTCGTTTTCCAGAAATTCCGCCCCGATGGGGAAACGCCAGCCCTTGGCGTAGCAGGTAAACCAGTCCGCCATGTAGCGCATGGCCGCCTTGGAGGTTCCGTGACAGCCGATGCAGCCTTTATCGCAGTAAGTATCGTTGCCCATGAGCCAGATGTGCTTCAGCAGCCCCGGCAAAATTTCCTCCCGTTCAAACAGATACCGGATGGCGTTGGTCAGGCTGGTAGGCCCGCAGTCGTATTCGGAAGACTGATAGATCAGGTCATTCTTCATATTCATTATTCCTCATTCCGTGGGTCAAAAGCGTCCCTTAAAGCGTCGCCCACAAAATTGATACACACGACCAATAAAATGATAACAACGCCCGCGGGCACCCACAGCCAGGGCTTATCGGTGAGTACGCTCAGAGATTCCGCGCCCTCTAAGATGTTGCCCAGGGAGGGGGTGGGCTTCTGTACGCCCATGCCCAGGAAGGACAGGGCCGCTTCGTCCAGAATGGACAGGGCGAACACGCTGGTGGCGAACACCAGCACCGGGGCGACAGTGTTGGGCAGAATTTCCGAAAACAGGATATAGCGCCGGGGCATACCGGCGGCAATATCGCTTTTGATGAAGTTGGTTTCCCGAAGGCTTAGCACGTTGCCCCGCACCAGCCGGGCCACGCCGGGCCAATCCACGAAGCCCAAAATCAGCACGATGCTCCACATGCCGGGCTGGAAAATGGCCGCCGCCACCAGCACCAGCAGGATATAGGGGAAGGACATGACCATATCCGTAAAGCTCATGATGGCCTTATCCACCGCCCCGCCGAAATAGCCGCTGACCAGCCCCAAAATCACGCCGACCACTGTGGAAATCAGGGTGGCCAGAAAGCCCACCAGCAGGCTCACCCGCATGGCGTACAGGATGCGGCTGTACATATCCCGGCCGATCTTATCCGTTCCCAAAATATGCTCCGCCGTGGGCGGCTGTGAAAACTTGCCCGTGGGCTTGGTGGGCTCGTAGGGCGCGATCACCGGGGCCAGCACCGCCATGCCGATGAGTACCACCAAAATCACCAGACAGACCACCGCCGCCTTGTGATGGCAGAACCGCTTAATGATGGGGCGGGATTTGCCGCTTCTTTGCTTAGACAATGGTTTTTCCCTCCTTGGAAGGGCTTTTGTAAGGTAGGAAGTAGGAGGTAGGAAGTAGGAGGTTTTATCATGGTCAAAAGATTTCGGACAACGGAATCAAACTGAACCTCCTACCTCCTACTTCCTACCTCCTACCTCTTAATACTGAATGGTCGGGTCCACCAGCGCGTATAAAATATCCGTAACCAGGTTCGCCGCCAGCACCACCACGGCGGACAGGAGGCAGACCCCCATGATCACGGGATAATTGCGGCTGAGTACCGCGTCCCAGGTCACCTGGCCCAGGCCGGGCCAGGAAAACATCTGCTCCACGATCACCGCGCCGCCAAAGAGGGTGGGGATTTGCATGCCGATCACGGTGACGATGGGCAGCAGGGCGTTGCGCAGGGCGTGCTTGCGAATGACGATCTTCCGGCCCAAGCCCTTGGCTGTGGCCGTGCGCAGGTAATCCATTTCCAAAATTTCCAGCACGGAGGATCGGATATAGCGGATGTTGCCCCCCGCCACGCCCAAAGCCAGCACCAGGGAGGGCATGGCGAGATGCTGGGCCACGTCCATAAAGTCGCCCCCCACGCCGGGGGTGTACATGCCGCTGGAGGGCAGCCAGCCCAAGCGCACGGTGAAGAAATACACGAAAATCAGGGCTAAGAAAAAGCCGGGCACGCTGCTGAACAGGAAGGATAAGGACACCACCGCGTAGTCCCGCTTCTGATACCGATGCACGGCGCTGTAAATGCCGCCGGGAATGGCGATGAGCAGGCCCAGCACCATGGAAACGCCCATGAGCAGCAGGGTGGGGCCAAGGTGGCTGCCGATGATTTCCGAAACCGGCTGGCCGCTTTTGTAGGCGTAGCCCAAATTGCCCTGGAGTACCTCCGTGAGCCAATTCCAATACTGCACGTAAAAGGGCTGGTCCAGGCCCCATTGGGCAGCCCGGGCGGCGATAGTCCCTTCGGTGATGCGGGGGCCTGCCATCATATCCAGGGGGCTGCCCGCCAGGGACATGAGGGCGTAATCCAATACGGTGATGCCCAGCAGCACGGGCACGGCCAGCAGCAATTTTTTCAGGATGTACTTCCACATGGTGCTATCCCTCCCATGCCCGATGGCAGACGGAAAGATGGGTTTCGTCTTTCGGAACGGCGGTCATTTCGCCCTTGAAATGCAGGCAGTCTTCCGTTTTGTAAGGGCACCGGGCATACAGGGGACAGGCCCCGGCGGGCGGTTCCTCGTCCACTTCTCCCGAAAGAGACACCCGATTCCGGCCCCGGAGCGCGTAGTCCGCCACCGGCGCGGCGTCCAGCAGGGCGCGGGTGTAGGGGTGGGCGGGATGATCGAACAGGGCGTCCGACCCGCCCATTTCCACGATCCTGCCCCGGTACATCACCGCGATGCGGGAGCTCAAATAGTGTACCGCGCCTAAGCCGTGGCCGATAAACAGATAAGTCAGGTTCAGCTTTTCCTGCAAATCCCGCAGGAGGTTCAAAATTTGGGCCTGCACCGACACGTCCAGGGCGGACACCGGCTCGTCCAGCACGATCACGTCCGGGTTCAGGGAAAGCGCTTTGGCGATGCAGATGCGCTGCCGCTGTCCCCCGGAAAACTCGTGGGGATAGCGGTTCTTCATTTCGGCGGGCAAGCCGACCAAAGATAACAATTCCTCCACCCGCGCGTCTATCTCTTTCGCGCTGCCCAAACGATGGTACTGCATGGGTTCCCGGATCAAATCTCCCACCCGCTTCCGGGGATTCAGGGACGATCCGCTGTCCTGGAACACCATCTGGAACCGAGGCCGCAGCTTCCGGCGCTGGCTTTCCGGCAAATCGTCCGTGCGCTGGCCCTGAAAGTACACTTCCCCGGAGGAAGGCTTTTCCAGGCACATGAGCAGCCGGGCCACGGTGGATTTTCCGCAGCCGCTTTCCCCCACGATACCGAAGGTCTCCCCCGGGTACACGGAAAAGGACACGTCCCTGACGGCGGAAAAAGTCTTGGCGAACAGGCTGTTTTCCCCGGACACCTTATAGGTTTTGCAAAGATTTCGGGCTTCTAAAACCGGCGCATCGCTCATACCGCGTTCCCTCCTTCCTCCCACCGGCAGCGGGACAGATGGCCGGGGGCGATTTCCGCCATGCGCCCGTCGTCCTTCCAGGGGCAGCTTTCCCCGTGGGGGCAGCGGGGCGCGAAGCGGCAGCCCGTCATATCGCCGTACACCTGGGGCACGAAGCCGGGAATGGCGTACAGCCGCCGGGCCTTATCGTCGTGGAGTCCCGGCACGGCCTGCATGAGGGCCTTGGTGTAGGCGTGGGCCGGACGGGTGAGCAGGGTTTCCGCGTCCGCTTCCTCCACGCACTGGCCCGCGTACATCACCGCCACCCGATCCGCCATCTCCGCCACGATGCCGATGTCGTGAGTGATCAGCAGCACGGCCATGCCCGTTTCTTCCCGCAGGGAGCGCAGCAGCTCCATGATCTGGCACTGAATGGTCACATCCAAGGCCGTGGTGGGTTCGTCGGCAATCAATAATTTAGGCTTGCAGGATAAGGCCATGGCGATCATCACCCGCTGCCGCATGCCGCCGGAACACATATGGGGGTATTTTTTCATCATGCTTTCCGCGTCCCGGATGCCGGTGCGCTTGAGCAGCCGCACGCTCTCCGCCCAAGCCTGCTCTTTGGTATAGCCCAAATGGCGGCGCATGCCCTCCGTCATCTGGCTGCCGATGGTCAGCACCGGGTTCAGGCTGTACATGATGTCCTGAAAGATCATGGCGATTTCTTTGCCCCGGATCAAGTCCAGCTCCGCCGGGGACAGGGCAAGCAGGTTCTTTCCCTCAAACAGAATTTCGCCCCCGGTGATTTTTCCCTGCCGGGCCAGCAGCCCCAAAATGGACAGGGCGGTCACGCTTTTGCCGCTGCCGCTCTCCCCCACTAAGGTCACGATCTCCCCCGCCCGCACGTCAAAAGAAACGCCGCTGACGGCGGGCGTCAGCCGCTTTCCATTGCGGAAGGAAATTTCTAAATCGCGGATGCTCAGCAGGGCGGGCATGGGGCACCTCCTTGACAAACTGGAATTTACCTAACGATTCATACCTTGCAAGCCTACATAATCATCTCTAAGCATACCATAAATATGATAATCGCAATAAACAGAAACCATTTTCCCTTGGCGAACGGTTCCTTCTTTTATAAAACCACATTTTTCCATAACCTTATTTGAGGCAATGTTTCTTACATCCGCACGCCCATTCAATCGGTCTATTTCCGTGTTTTCAAATATGAACCGTACCACTTCCTTTAAAGCTTCTGTAGTAATTCCCATATTCCAGTAATCAGGATTCATTCTGTATCCTATATCACCCATTCTGGCATTTTGGATATCGAATACCGCAATCATGCCCACCACTTTATTGGATTCCTTCAATACAATTCCCCAATCAAAATCAGGAGAAGGTTTTCTTTTTACCCAAGGGCGGGGATCAATAAACATAAGTTCAGGATTTTTCTCGTTCTTGCTTGCTTTTCTTCCCCAATATGTATAGATTTCATCTCTCCCAAGCCACTCTTTTAAATCAGCCACATCGTTATCGTTAAGCACACGAATCATCAATCTGTCCGTTTCAAGAATTGGTTTATCTATCTCATAATCTTTTAACATCGTTTCCTCCGTCAAATCCCGATTTATCTGAAAAGTATATCCCCTTATCCCTATAAAAAGGCAAAAACGGCTTATTTCTTCCGCACGTACATCAGCACAAAATTCAATACCTGATTCAGGCCCCGATCCAGGAATTCCTTATCCCGCGCGCCGTATGCATGCCCCGAATCGAACCACTCCTGCCAGGCCAGGTCAAAGCACGCGGCTTCCCGCACAATGATCTCGCACTGGCCCGCACACTCCTTTTCCAGATACGCTTTCCACCAGTCCGGCGTCTTGAACAGCTCCGCGTCGTCGCCCTCCGCCCATTCTTCAAAGAGCGTTTTTACATCGCCCTGAGGTTCCTTCTTCAAACCGGGCACGGCGATCAGGACGCTGCCGCCTTTTTTGACGTATGGCAGCACCTTCTGCGAAAATATCCCTTCCCCGCAGCCGAAATAGTGATAGGCGTCCACGCTGACGGCGGTATCAAAATACCCCTGGGCAAAGGGCATATCCATGGCGTCGCCGTGGATGGGGATGATTTTGTCCTCCAAACCATGCTCCCGGACGCGGGCAAAATTGTCGGTCGCGGAAACCCACAGATCAAAGGCGTATACCTGTTTGGCGTCCGTTTCGTTGGCGAGGAAAAGGGAGGTCATGGCCATGCCGCAGCCTAAATCCAGCGTCCGGCCGAAGGGCGTGTTCCAGGGCTTTCTTTGGAGCAGCTCGTCCAGCAGGCGGAACGAATTGGGTCCCATCAAAAAATCCTTGGTAAAATACTGTCTGTACTTTTCGATATGGCTCATTTTGGCGCTTTCTCCTGTAAATATCTTTCAGGGGCCGCCGCCGAAACGCCGACAGCGGCCCCTGAAATTGAATGGAATTTTTATTTGATGTCCCAGTTCTGCACGTCGATGAAGGTGCCGAACACGTTGGGGGTCACGCCGGTCAAGCGGTCGTTCACCGCGCCAAGGGTGGCGATGACCCAGCCGGAGATCATGGCCACGTCTTCCTGCATGGCCTTATCCACGATCAGGTATTGGGCGGCGATGGCGTCCACGTCGGTCAGTTCCTGGCTCAGGTTCAGGGCCATATTGGTTTCGTCGGTACCATAGCCCGTCCAGCTCCCCTTGCCGCCCAGCAGCCAGGCCACGTCGGTGTAGGGGTCCACGGGGGCGTAGGTGTATTCCACGCTCATGATGTCGTGTTTGCCGTTCTCGGCCACTTCCATGAGGGACGCCAGGCTGACGGTGCGGATGTCGATGTGCAGGCCCATTTCCTCAAACAGGGCGGCGTAGTATTCCACGGCCTGGTTGAAGGTGCTTTCGGCGGAATTGACGTACCAGGTCAGGTTGGTTTCCGCGCCGTCGGCTTTCGCTTCGGCGATGAGGGCGGCGGCCTTTTCGGGATCGTAGGCGGTCACGCCCAGCTCCGCGCTGTAATAGGGGGAGGCGGACACCAGGAAGCCGTCGATCACTTCGCCGTTGCCGTTCAGCAGGGCTTCAAACATGCTCTGCCGATCCATGCCGTACAGCAGGGCCTGACGGATGCGCACGTCGGACACTTTTTCGGTGTTGATGAAGATGGATTCGTTGGTGATGGGGGTGCCGGTGACGGCGGTGACGCCCGGCAGCGCCCGCACGGCGTCATAATCCTCCACG